>JAFLEG010000568.1 GCA_017302195.1 Verrucomicrobiota bacterium | reverse complement strand
CAGCTCGCCATCCGCACCGATCCCGCCGCCGCGGTGTCGGTGGGGGGAGTGCTGATGGTGTTCCCCTCCCCGGCGCCCCGCCTCGACATCGTGGAGGCCGCCGCCCGGCCCATTGCCCCGGATTCGGGACCGGTGACCCTGCTGCTGCCCTCCGGCACGTCGCCCAACCAAACCATCCGGATCCGCGCCCGCGACTTCGGCCAGTTGGTGCCCCTCCGTGTCGTGCTCACACCGGACAGCGGCCCGGCCACCCAGTTTGACGCCCAGGTGGACAACACCCCACCGGGGTCCGCCGAGGTCTTGGTCCCCGTGGTCTTTCCCATCAACCAGCTCACCCGCGTCCACGTCTGGACACGGTAGCACCCCCCAGGGTGGCCGGACCTGGGGAGGAACCACCAGGGACAGGACAGCGATCCGGAGGCGATCTTCACGGGGTGCGGGAAAGGGCCTCGCTGGCGGAAAGCCTGCAATTGAGGGTGCGCACTTTGCCGGCCGCGCCGTGCTGGGCACTCGTTCGTCTCATGTGAGGGTGTATTTCACAGGATCTTCCACCACGGGGCTGCGAGCACATCGGGCGCGAGCCATTCCACGGCGCTGCCCGTGTGCAGCAGCAGCCCGGCTCGGGCCTGGCTTCCGTACTCCTGTCGAAAGGATCGCAGATGGGCGCACTCGGCGAGACGTGGCCTCGCCGTGGCCTTGACCTCGATGGGCAGCAACTGTCCTCCCGCCTCCACCACGAAATCCACCTCCTCGCCGGAGGCGGTGCGCCAATAGCCAATCTCGGCGTGCTCCAGCCTGGCGTCGCGCCAGGCCAGCAGGTCGTGCAGCACCAGGTTTTCGAGATGGCAGCCGACCGGATCCTCCTGCCCGGACAGGTGCAATGCCACCCCGGTGTCACCCCAGTAGAGCTTGGGGGCCTTGATCAGCCGCTTGGTGCGATTGACGGCGTAGGCAGGCAGGCGAATCAGCAGGTGGGACGTTTCCAGGAGGTTCAGCCAGCGGTGCACTGTGGGCTGGGGAACGGCGACGTCGCGGGAGATCTCCGTCTGGTTCATCAGTTGGCCAAGCCGCAGACTGGCGGCGCGCATCAGGCGTCGGAAGTCCGGCAGCGTGCTGATCGCGGCCAGCGCCTGAAGGTCGCGTTCCAGATAGGTGCGCACATAGCCGTCAAACCAGATCGTGCGGTCCTTGGCACTGGTGAGTTCCAGGGCGGGGGTCGGGAAACCTCCGCGGCGCGCCAGCGCCCGCCAGTCTTCGGGCTCCGTCGTGTTCAGGGAAAGCAGATCGCCCCATTCTGAATCCCGAGCCGAGATCAACGCATCCCAGCACCCGCTGCGTCCCTCCCCACGCTGCTCGCCACGGGTCATTGGCCAGAGCGTCAGGTAGGTGGCCCGACCGGCCAAGGACTCCGAGACCCGCTGCATGAGCAGCAGATTGGCCGACCCGGTCAGGAGAAAACGTCCGGGGGTGCGGTCACCGTCAATGGCGCGCTTGACCGCGGAAAGGATTCCGGGCTCGCGCTGAACTTCGTCGAGAACAACCGGACCTCGGCCACCCACCAGTGCTTCCGGATCGCGGCGGGCTGCGTCGAGCACGTCGAGATCATCCAGCGAGGCGTAGCGCCCGGCTGCGCCGGCCGGGGTCCGGGCGCCCGCCCGCCGGGCGGCCAGCGTGCTCTTGCCGGTCTGCCGCGCCCCGGTGAGCACGACCGCCGGCATCACCCGCAGCCGCTCGGCCAGGGCCGGCTCAACCAACCGTGGAAGCGTTTTCACGTCGTGAATGATTATCATTCACGACGTGGATGATCAAACAAAACTCTGGATCGCACCAGAGGGAGGGGAACTCACAGGGACAGGACATTTATCCGCAGGATGCAGGACGCGCAGCAGGAGGTGAGTCGGGAATGGGAGGTTAATCCGCTGGGGGCGGATTCGCAGCTCGGTTGCGGCTGAAGCAGGGGTTCGGTTGAAGCAACGAATCGTCGCTCTTGTGGGCGAAGCTGGCGCGGGATAAGGGCCCTGGCCGGATTCGGGCAATTCCATGGCAGGACCAAAAGGCAGGTCCGTTCCTGAAGCGTTGGAGATGGCCGAATGTCTGCCGGACTGGGTTAACCGAAGATCTGCTTGCGCAACTCCCGAAGCACGCACCAATCACCCGCCAGGCCCAGCATCGGTCGTGCGCCGTCGGTGCGACTGGGTCCCCACCGCGCCCGCAGAGCCTGGAACACGCCATCCACATACTGCCGGGTGCCCAAGACCGCACCGTCGGCAAAATACCGCACCCGCAATTGCAGGTACTCCGGCAACGATACTTTCCCCCGAGCCGCCAACACCGCCAGAACGGCTTCCCGTGAGAACCCCTTCCGCGCCGATCCCCCGTCCAGCGCGGTTCCTTCCCGCTCCTCCCCCTGTCCAAAGAGCCACATCCGGTACGTCGCCAGCGCCTCCACCGGATCCTGGGCCACCTCCGGACGCCGCTGCGCCAGCGCGATCACCGAGGCGATGGCCTCCCGCGCTGTGGCATCCCCGGCGGCGGCCGCCCCATAGCCGCACCAGCGGTAATCCTTGGGATCCTCCACCAGGCCGGCGCGCACCGGGTTCAGGTCAATGTACGCAGCCATGGTGGACAAGGGATCGCCGGTCCCCTCCACCAGCACGCTCTTGAAGCGCTCCTCCCAAAGCACGCCCCGGCGTCCCGTGTGCCGGTTGAACCACTGGGTGAAGCGCTGCTTGAGCCGCTGCAGGTAGCCGCTGATGTCCCACATCGGGGTGCAGATCCGGTTCAGGAACGCCCGTTCACCCGCCGCATCCCCGGCGGCCCGGAACTGTTCAAGACGCTGGCGGAAACGACCGGGGGTGAGGGCCGAGCTGGAGATCGCCTCGATGCGGGCGAGTACCTCCTCAGCGCTCAGGAGTTGGGCTGGGCGTGCCGGGACTTCGACGAGGAGGTGAAAGTGGTTGGAAAGGATGCAGAAGGTGAGGACGCGGACCCCGCAGAAGCGTTCGTACGCGCGCAGCAGGCGTACGAACTGCTCGCGTTCCTGGGGACCGAAGATGAAATCGCGGTTCACCACCCGCGACATGCAGTGGTAGTAGGCGACGGGGAACGAGGCCGGGGCCTTCAGGCGGCGCTGGCGCATGGGCACAGAATCGCGCGGTGAGCACGCAGTCCGCCATCGCCAGATTTACCGATAGTTGTCCTGTCCCTGTTGGTTCTCCTGGGGGTTACGAACGGGGATGTGGAAACAAGACAAATGTCGGAAGAGTAGGGTTGTCCCTGCAAGAATGCTGCCGACCAACGACTGGGGGTTCAGGTGTGGCCCATATGCGAATTGCCCACCAGGACGACGAACTCACCCTTGCGAGGACGCGCCGCCAGTTGTGCGGCCAGATCGGCCGGCCTGCCCCGCAGCCATTCCTCGAACTTCTTGGTCAATTCCCGGGCGAGAACGACCTCCCTCTCCGGCAGGTGTTCAGCCAGTTCGGCCACCAGGCGGGCGATGCGGAACGGCGACTCGTAGAGCACCAGGGTGCCCGGGAGCGCGGCCAGATCGCGGAGACGGTTGGCGCGCTGTCCGGACTTGTGGGGGAGAAAGCCGATAAAGTGGAACTCGTCGGTGGGCAGGCCGCTGGCGGTGAGGGCGGCCACGAGGGCGTAGGGGCCGGGAATGGGCTCGACCCGCACGCCGGCGGCCCGGGCGGCCGCGACGAGGCGCT
>JAFLEG010000567.1 GCA_017302195.1 Verrucomicrobiota bacterium | reverse complement strand
CCAGCCGGGCGGCGCGAACAGCACGTCCACAAGGATGAGCACGACCAGGAAGGCGCCGCCTCCGAGGAACCGGGCGAGGAACCGCCGGGGAACCCCGGCCACGAACATCATGGCCAGCGCCACCGGCAGGAAGACCAGGGCCGAGCCCAGGTCGGGCTGCTTCAGGATCAGGACAAAGGGGAGCAGGGTCATGCCCAGGGCCTTGGCAAACAGGGCGGGGGAGGCCAGTTCCCCCGGCGGTCGCGACAGGAAATTGGCAAAGGCGAAAAGGAAGGTGAGCTTGGCGAGTTCGCTGGGCTGGAACTGCACCATGCCAAAGTCGAGCCAGCGCCGGGCGCCCAGGCGGGAGACGCCGAAGAGGGCCACGGCGACCAGCAGCAGGATGGACACCCAGTAGGCCACCAGGGACCACCGTGCCAGCCGGCTGTAGTCCACGAGGCACAGTACCGCCACCACGCCGATGCCCAGTCCGTAGGCGACGATCTGGCTGACGACGCGGTACCGCCACCACCCCAGCGGCGGCTGGGCGGCGCTGTCTGCCGCGCCGGTTGCCGAGAAGATGAAGGCCGCGCCAAGCAGCATGAGCCCGGCGACCCCGATCCAGAGGGTCCATTCCACCCGGCTTTCCCGGCGGACGGTTGGGAGATCCCAGGTCATGGCATCGGCATCCGGGAGGCGATGCGCGGCGAGGGCATCCGTTCGCGGTCGCGCAGGAACTCGTAGATCTGGCGCGCCACCGGCCCGCAGGTGCCGCCGCCGGAGGCGCCGCTTTCCACCATCACGACCACCACGTAGCGGGGCGCCTCGAAGGGCGCAAAGCTGGCAAACCAGGTGACCTGATCCTTGCGTCCGTTGCCCTTGATCTCCGCGGTGCCCGTCTTCCCGCAGACGGCAAAGTCGGCCACCCGGGAGGACTTGCCGGTGCCCTCGGAATCGAGCACGTCGTCCCTCATGGCCCGCCGCAGCCGCTGGAAATGGGCGGGGCGGATTTTCAGTTCCGAGCGCACCTGGCCCGCCTTGACGTGGATCGGCGGCGTGTCGGAGAGGGGATCCTCCGGCGCCAGGTGGTCCACCAGGCGCGGCCAATACACCCGGCCCCCATTGGCGACCGCGCTGACGACCACCGACAGTTGCAGGGGGGTCAGGGTGATCTCCTGGCCGATGCTGACATTGGCCAGATTGCCCAGGCCCCAGCCGCGTTCCCGGACCTTGGCCAGGGTGGGGAAGTCGCCGGCAGCCTCCTCGGGAATCCGGATCCCGGTGTGCTGTCCGAGCCCGAAGTCGAGCGCGGTGCTGATCAGGCGATCCCAGCCCAGGCGCAGTCCGTGGTGGATGAAGTAGCTGTTGCTCGACCGGATGAATGCGCGGCGGAGGTCGTACTCTCCGGGGGATGCCAGATCACGAATCGCACGCCGTCCGAGATAGTAGGCTCCTTTGGACGGATTCCGGGGATCCGGTTCCACGGCATACGGGGCGTCGGGATCCAGCCCGGCCTCGAGCAGGGCGAGGGCGTCAATGATCTTGAAGGTGGAGCCGGGGGCATACTGGCCGTAGGTGGCCCGGTTCATCAGCGGGGTGGCCGGTTCCGCGAGGAAGAAGTTGGTCCAGCGGACCGGGGACACCCCGTCCACGAACTCCACCGGGTCAAAGGCTGGCGCCGAGGCCAGCGCCAGGATGTCCCCGTTGGAGGGGTCCATCACCACCACCGCACCGCGCTCGTCGCCGTGGACCGAGCCGAGGGCGCGCTCGGTGGCCTGCTGCAGTTCCAGATCGAGGGTGGTGAACAGGTTCAGTCCGGGTTCCGGATCGAGGTTCAGTCCCTGGCCGCCCCGATGACGGTACCCCGCTGAATTGACCAGGATGCTCCGCGCGCCCGCCTGTCCGCGAAGTTCGCGGTCGTAGGCCGCCTCCAGGCCCATGGCTCCCCGATAATCGCGGAGTCGGTAGTCGTAGCGGCCCTCCTCCTCGTCGTAATCATCGTGCCGCTGCAGATGCCCCACGACATGGGAGGCCAGGGTGCCGCGGGGATAGCTCCGCACCGGCACCAGTTCCAGTTGAACACCGGGGATGTTCCATCCCTGCTCGGTGATGAGGGCGATCTGGGCCGGGGTGCAGTTGGGCAGCAGGGGCAGGGGCAGGGCCGTCTTGCCAAGAAAGTGCTGGTGCAGGGCCGGCTCGCTCAGGGTCAACGCCGTGCCCAGGCGGCGGTTGATTTCGGCCACGGTGTTGCTGACCACGGCGTAGCGGGACTCCCGGTTCAACCGGTCCAGTTCCGAACGGGAAACACCGCCCCGGCTCCGGGGCTTGCGAAACCGGTCCATCAGCCATCCGAACACCCCGCCGTCCCCGGAGGCCTGGGAGGTTCCCCTGCCCGCGATGAGGGCGGCCCGTCGGCGCTTATATTCGTCCTGAAACCGCGGCCGCAGTTCGTCGAGATACAGGTCCAGGCGGTACCGCGGGGAGTTGCCGGCAAATTCGCGTCCCTGGCGGTCCAGGATCTTCCCCCGCATCGCCGGCAGCCGGACCGTCCGGTAGCTCTGGCTCTCCTGGCGCTGCTGGTACCGATGCCGCGACATCACCTGCACCTGCCACAACCCGAGCAGGAGCACTCCCAGGCCGGCGGCGATGCCTGCCGTGAGCCAGCGCAGGGGACGGTCCCCGGAAGGATTGGGGCGCGCCGGGTTCATCGCGTGGGTGCGGCGGTATGCATGGTTCAGTGCCGCCCGCGCACGATCTCGCGGTCGGTCCGGAAGCTCGTTTCCGTCAATGGCTGATAGTCGAACACATTGCGGATGGCGTCGAATGTGCGAAAGACGGCGGGACAGACCGCGCCATTCAGGAGGCCCAGGAGAAGGATCTGCACGATCAGGAATGGACCGGCGATGTACGTCTGGGATCCCAGTCCAAGCAGCATCCAGGTGCCCAGGGGAGCGGCGACTCCGGCGGCGAAGCCCAGCCAGGACTGGGCGTAGGTCTGGTCCCGCAGGATCAGGTGCTGCCGCAGGTGGAGCACAAACCCGATGACGAACAGCGGGAGTATCGAAATGCCCAGCGGCCCCGCGGACAGGGCGTCCAGAGACAGGCCGGCAAACACCGCAAGGGCGGCCATGGTCGTCAACGGATGCGTCAGCGACGCATAGACCATCAGCGCTGGCAGGACGGCCACCGGCGTGTCGAGCCACCCCACCACCGGACGGAACTGCGTCTGACCATACGCCGCCAGCCAGGCAACGAGGAACAGGGCGATGGTGGGGATCCAGGACATGGTGGCTTGGTGGAGGGGCAGTAATCAGTGGTCAGTGGTCGGTGGTCGGTGGTCGGTGGTCGGTGGTCGGTGGTCGGTGGTCGGTGGTCGGTGGTCGGGCGATGCTCGGGGAGCGGATGTTTCTGAAAACTGAATGGTGAAAACGGCAAACTTCTTACGGCATCACCACCCAGACTTCCTCCAACTGGTTCAGGTTGGCGCCCAGTCGGATGCGGGCCTCGGTGTAGAGACCGCCGTCCACGGATCGGGTGTCCACGATCTCCCCGACGGGGATGCCGGCGGGAAACACACCGCCCTGTCCGCTGGTCACCACATGGTGGCCGGCCATGGCGGAGGGACTTCGCTGGAGGGTTCGCATGGTGACCAGCCCTTCCGGATCGGGGGCGGACCGGGATTCCTGAATGATGCCCGGATCCCGGGTCTCGGCCACCAGGACGGATACCCCGCAGTCG
>JAFLEG010000566.1 GCA_017302195.1 Verrucomicrobiota bacterium | reverse complement strand
CGACGGCGGGAGAGAAGCGGTACCCCATGCCCACGACGGACACGCCCCTGGATCCCGCGCCCCTGGACCCCGTCCGATCGCTGGTGCAGAAGCTCCTGGTGTATGCGGCAGACACCGACGGGAATGCGATTCCGGTGAAGGCGCTGACGATCCGGAACAACACCGGCTACACCATCTTCCCGGTCCTGAGGGATGGCAATGAGGCCGAAACCGCTAAGGACAGCGGGATTGGACAGTATGATCCCTATGATCCGGTCCGGCAGGAATACCGGGGCTACGTCGGCTACCAGGGAACTGACAATCAGTTCTACTTCGGACTCCGTCCCGGTGGGACGATCACCCTGCGGGTGCCGCTGGTATTCTGGAATGGAGCCCGGATGGGCATCGTGACCGACGGCCGGTATCTTGCCCCGGTTGCGGGTGCTCCCAACCCCCTGCACTACGATCCGAATTCCCGACGCGTGATCGTCGCCGCCGAGCACAGCGATCCACGCAACCCCGCACCGCCGGATCCGAAGGCCGAGGGGGTGGTGATGTGGTACCACTCCCAACTGGTGGCCCCGGCGCTGGATTCGCCGGACCAGCTTCTGGAATGGACGATCCGCGACCGGGAGTACCTGAGCAATCCACAGATCACGGCGCGGACCCAGAATCGGATTCCGGCCAACGAACGGGTCACGCTGATCAACTACGACGTCTCCTACGTGGACAACATGTTCCTGCCGGTGGCCATGGAAGCGCTGGATGTTCCGGTGCCCGCACCGCCGGTACCCTTCCAACAGAACCGCGGGCCGTTTGGCTGGATCGGGTCCATCGCCACACCCCAGGACCTTCAATCGAAGATCCGGGCCTTCACTGCGCCCAACAACAAGTTGCTCGGGACCTACTTCGGCACCAACGGGTGGCCGACCTATAATGTGCCGCCGGATCCCCTCGGGGAGGTGAAGGTGCCTGCCGGCCAAAACATCTTCGCCCAGAGCCCCCTGGCGGGCGCCCTGTCCAGTTACGACGTCTCCAACAACCGCTTCATGCTGTCCAGCGGTGGTCCGGAACCGCTCCGGACAACCATAGGCGGCTTTGGAGCGGCGGCGACTGGTCGGATCCTGACACTGACTCCCAACGTGGACGTGAACGTCGTTCGCAGCCTGCAGCCCGGGTACACCGTCGTCGGATATCCGCCGGAGGGTCAGGGCAATCCCCTGGTGCCAGGAACCCGGATTACCCGGATCCTTCATGTCAGCACGGGACCTGCCGACCCCACCACCCTGGAAATGGATCACGAACTGGTTGCCTCGCAGTCCGGGTGCGTTTTCGACTTTTTCCGCCCGGTGACGGACTACGCCTCAGGCGCTCTGATCCAGCTTTGGTACTCTTGGGCCGAATACTACCTGGCCCAGACCCGTGATGTGCCGACCCGGCGGGTCCAGGGGTCGGTATCCTTGGACCGGGCCACGCTGACCTTCGCCGCTCCGGTGAGCGGCCTGGTCGAGGGCATGCAGGTGACCGGTCCCGGACTGGACAGTCCGGACCCGGCCCGCGAGAAGGGCGGTGTGGTGATCCTCGCGATTGCCTCCGACAAGCGGTCGGTCGTCTTGAGCCAGTTGTCACGGGAGAACCACCCGCTGAGCGATCAGCGGAGCTATGAGTTCACCCGGCCGCAGCCCCTGCCGCTGACACCGGCCGGCTTGTACCCCTTGAATTTTTCGAAGGACCGGAAGGAGCCTTCCCGGGTTCCGCTGGAGTTCGCCCGAAAGGTCTATGTGGTCATGGCCTCCATGGCCCAGATCCCCAAGAGGCCGGATCCGGACGGCAAGCATCCCCATGTTCTGGAACTGATGAACAACATCGTCGGAGGCAACATGGGATTCATTTTCGACACGGAGGCGCAGCGCTTCGCCCCGGACGGTCTGGCGATTTCGGCCCGGATCCGGGACATGATCAAGTCGCTGCTGCGCGGGGTCAGCGATTTCACCCGGTTCGCCGAGTTCGACAGCGCGGGCCGCCGTGTCTGGTACCCCGATCCGAAGACGCCCCGAGGCGGCCTGAGCTTTAACGCCTTCAATCTCGATCCCTTCGTCTGGTTCGTTCACGTGCCGTTGGGTTTCTCAGGCTACGGCTTCTCCCTGGATGATGACACATCCGACGTCGGCGCCGGTGAGGCCACCCGGCTGCTGGTGACCATTGGCGGCGTCCAGGGCCTGCCCAACACCAACGAATGGACGATCCAGGCGGTGTACGGTCCGGTGAGTGGGGAGGGGGACTGGGATCCCGCAAAGACGGTGAGCTTCTATGGCACCATCACCGACGTCACACCCAGCACGCCGGCCGTGGTCACCTCGGCGCGACACGGCCTCAGCGAGGGGGAGCGGGTCACCATTGACCAGGTTCGGGGACGCACGTCCATCAACGGCACCTGGACCGTGGCCCATGTGACGACCGACACCTTTGAGCTGGTTGGTACGGCGCCCGGTGGCGCCTATGCCGGCGGCGGACGCTGGACGCGCGGACCGCTGCCCTTCATCTCCGGTGTGGATTCGCGGAACGTTTATTGGAAGCTCAAGGGTGACGATCGCGACGCCGGGTTCACCGGCGCGCTGGTGACCGGGCCGGGCGTGGCCAAGAAGGGCACCGTTCGGATCGCTCAGTTGGGTGACGACCAACTCGCCGTTTTGGCGTTGAATTCCTACCTGACCAACGCCAACGGTGCATTGCTGCCGAAGGGCCGCTATCGCTGGACCTTCTCCGGGAAATAGGCTGGACCTTCGGAGGTGAGCGACGGCATGGGGCTGAGGTAGAGCCATGGGTCGGTGACGCAGGAACCCACCATGGATTGCTGGCGGTGTTCCGGGGAGCCGTCCCGGTTGTGGGATGGCCAAATCCCGAAATCGGCCATGCGATCCCCTGCGGGGCAGGACCCCCCCCTGCAACAAAGGCCGGTTTCTGAGGTCATCGCCCATCCGTGCGATGGCATGGCTGCTGCGTCTGCCCTTGGGTTCTGGATGCCCCCCTGTCCCTACATTGCGTCGCGGTTGGTGCATCGGCACCGGCTCGACGGGTACTCGGCTCCGGCCTGCGGTCCCGTTGAGGAGGGCGTGGTGGCATCTGTTTCCTGCAGGATCCTCGTCGCAGTTTTCTGGGTGTCATGGATTGCGTCGGTCTGCGTCGCCTCGACCGGGGACTGGAATCAATGGCTGGGCGGCCCGCAACGGATGCTCCGGGGGGATTGGGGGTACGCGGAGGGAAGGGCGCCGGTGTTTGCCGAGTCCTGGCGTCGCTCCATGGGCAGCGGGTATGCCGGCGTTTCGGTCTGCGGTCCCCACGCGGTGACGGCGATGACCGATGGCCGTCATGATGTGGCGATGGTCTTCAATGCTGCGGACGGGGTGGAGCGATGGCGGCATCCCCTGGGGCGGACACGCAAGCGCGGGGAAGGCGTGCCACGGGGTCCGCTGTCCACGCCGGCACTGGATGCCGAAGCGGCCTATGTGCAGGCGATGGACGGGCGGTTGCTGTGCCTGGAGTTGTTCGGTGGAGGGCTGCGCTGGGAGGTGAATCTCAAGCGGACCTTCCAGGCCCACGAACCCGGCTACGGATTCGCCAGCTCGCCCCTGCTGGTGGACGACCTGGTGGTGGTGACTCCGGCGGGTTCCTCCTCAGGGTCCGTGGTCGCACTCGACCGGCGCACCGGCGCCGTGCGGTGGCGCGCGGCACTCGGGGCGGG
>JAFLEG010000565.1 GCA_017302195.1 Verrucomicrobiota bacterium | reverse complement strand
CGGTCTGCGACTTCGCATCGCGACACTCGGGAGCCCGGCGGATCCACCTCCCCCCGCACGGACCCGCGCCGGAGATGCGGCGGACCCTGCCCATCGCGCTGGCCCGACGACTGCGCGTGGCGCCGGTCGGCTGGACAAACGAACGGCTCCTGCTCGCCACCCCCGACCCCTTCAACGTGCCGGCACTCGACCTGGTGCGTCAGACGGCCGGCTGCGAACTGGACGTGGTCACCGCCCCCGAACGGGAGGTGCTGGCCGCCCTCGACCGGCTGGAGACCGCAGGCCCGACCCTGGGTGAGTCCATCGAGCGGAGCGTGCGCGACACCACCGGCCAGGAGTCCCCCGCAGTCGCGGAAACACAGGCTGTCCCGGTCTCCCAGCCGGACGCCCCGGTCATCGCGCTGGTCCAGCAGATGCTCGAGCGGGCGGTGCGCTGCGGTGCAAGCGACCTGCATCTCGAACCGCTGGAGAATGCGGTCTCGCTCCGGCTGCGCCGGGACGGCGTGCTGCATCCTGACGTCCTGATCCCCAAGGCCCTGCAACCCGCGGTGACGTCGCGGCTGAAGCTGATCGGTGATCTGGACGTCACGGAGACGCGGCGTCCCCAGGACGGCCGGGCCACGGTGGTCGTGGACCATCGCCCGGTGCACCTGCGCCTCTCCAGCCTGCCGACGCGGTTTGGCGAAAGCGTGGTGGTGCGCCTCCTGGATGCCGGCGCGGAGATCCGCGGTCTGCAGGACCTGGGCCTCCCGCCCGGACTCGAACACCGCCTCCGGCAACTGGTCGAGACCCCTCACGGCGTCCTGCTCGTCACCGGCCCCACCGGCAGCGGCAAGACGACCACCCTCTACGCCATCCTGAGCGAACTGAATGAGCCCGGTGTGGGTATCTTTACGCTGGAGGACCCGATCGAGCTCACGCTTCCAGGCATCCGCCAAACGCAGATCCAGGAGGAGATTGGGCTCACCTTCGGCACCGCGCTGCGATCGCTGCTCCGGCAGGATCCGGACATCCTGCTGGTGGGCGAGACCCGCGACGCGGAAACCGCGGGACTGATGATCCGCGCCGCACTCACCGGACATCTGGTCTTCTCGACGCTGCACACCAACGACGCCCCGGGAGCGATTCCCCGTCTGCTCGATCTCGGAGTGGAGCCATGCCTGATTCCCGACAGCCTGGTAGGCGCGGTCGCGCAGCGACTGGTTCGGCGCCTCTGCACCGCCTGTCGCCACCGGGTCTTCCATGCGGAGTCGTCGTCCCTTCCGCTGGAGCATCCGCTGCCCGCCGGGCAACCGATGGATTCCTGGGAGGCCGTCGGCTGCCCGGAGTGCCGCGGCACAGGATACCGGGGCCGTCAGGGGCTCTTTGAACTGATGGTGCCGGACGGGCAATTCCACGATGCCGTGATGCGGCGCGCGCCGCATTCCGAGTTCGACCGACTCGCCCGGGCGGCCGGGATGGTCCCGCTCGCGGAGGACGGATGGCGCCTGGTCCATCAAGGCGTCACCACGGTTGCCGAAGTCCTCCAGGCCACCCGGTCCGCCGCCTCCCGCACATGACCTCCTACCTCTATCGCGGTGTGGATGCGCTGGGCCGCCCCCGTTCGGGCCGGATGCAGGCCGCGGATGAATCCAGCCTGGAGGATCAACTCCATGCAGCCGGGGTGTGGCTGATTCATGCCCGACCCGCGCCGGTCCGGCCCGACTCGCGGGGCCGCGGCCCCCGGGTGACCCGGCGCGAGATGGCTCACTTCTGCGCGCTTATGGAGTTCCTCACCCGGGTGGGTGTTCCGATTGTCCAGGCCCTGGATCTCGCCGGACAGGACACCGACCGGCCCTCCTGGAAACGCATCTATGGCGACCTGCGGCGCGACGTGGAATCGGGGCTGCCCCTGGCCGAGGCCATGGAGAGGCAGCCGCGGGTGTTTCGTCCGGCAGTGGCCCAGTTGATCCGGGCCGGGGAGGCCAGCGGCTCCGTTCCGGACGCCTTTGCCGAGGTTCGGCGGCATCTGGAGTGGCAGGAGCAGGTGGCGGGAGACCTGCGCCAGGCGACCGCCTATCCGCTAACCGTCCTGATCGTCGCAGGACTCTTCGTGGCCGTGATCTTCACGCTGGTGGTACCGAAATTCGTCGCGTTGCTCGCGGTGGCCAAGGCCCCGCTGCCCTGGCCCACCCGTGTTGTCTTCGGCCTCAGTGACGCGGTGCGCGCCTGGGGGCCGGTCAGCCTGGCCGCGCTGGCGCCTCTGGGAATCACGCTGGGCTGGATGCACCGGCATCATGAGGGATTCGCCGCCGCGTGCGAACGCCTGGCGCTGCGAATTCCGCTTTGGGGCGCGCTGTTTCAGGGCCTGATCGCCGGACGGTTCGCCCGGAATCTGGCGGTCCCGTACCGCAACGGCGTGGCCCTCCTGCCCGCCCTCCGGCTGGTGCAGGACCTTCTGGGCAGCCGCCTGGCCGCCCGCGCCACCGCCGATGCCAGCCGCCGGATCGAGGCGGGCGGAACTCTGAGCGATGCCCTGGCGGCGCAGCGCCTCTTTCCGCCGCTGCTGGTGCGTCTGGTGCGGGTGGGCGAGCGCACCGGCCAGCTCGACGCCACCCTGGAACAGGTCGCCGCCCACTATCTCGATCAGGTCCCCCGCCAGGTGAAACGCCTGCTCGGCCTGCTCGAGCCGGCCCTCATCCTCGGCCTGGTGGGCCTGGTGGGTTTCATCGCGCTGGCCGTGTACCTGCCGATCCTCTCGCTGCTGCAGAAGCTGCGCTGACATCATGAGCCCCGCCGCCGAAACCCGTCGCAATGCCGCCGCAGCCCGGAAGGCGTTCACCCTGCTGGAACTGGTGGCGATGCTCGCGGTGCTCGCCCTCCTGATCGGGGTCACCGCCAGCGTGCTGTTGACGCGGGTCCGCGATGCCCGCCGGAAGGCGGAGCAGGCGGAACTCGGCTGGATCTCCAGCCTGTGGCCCGCGGTGCTCCTGCAATCACGGTCCCTGCCGCCGGCTGAGCACTGGGCGGAATGGATGGCGACCAACACCTCACAGCCGATCCAGCGCATCGCCCTCAACGGATCCGGCCTGCGCCGCCAGGTGGTCTTCGATCCCGCCATGCGCCTCGGCCGCCCGGCGGCGGCCCCGCCCTTTGTCCAGAGCGCGACCGGATCGCTCGCTCCCGTCCAGCCGCGCCTGATCGTGGTCAGCGGACTCACCGAAACCCTGCCCGATCTGCAGACGTTCGACTTTGAGTCGTTGTGGACCCATGCACCGGACCGGTGGCCGGAAGGATGGCCCGCCGCATGGCCTGGAGAGCCGGCCGACCTGATGCTGGCCCGGGTGGACCTTCGGCACCAATTCCGGCACCTGATCCTGCAGAATGCCGATCCTGACGCCAATGCCACCTGCCGGATCCAGGCGCAGTCGGTTCTGATCGCACCGGGGGACGCTGTGGATGGCTGGTTTCTCGAGGGATCCTCCCTGGAACTATTCGCCGGCAGCGGCTCCACTCCCGTCCCGCAGACCACCGAGCGAATCGTCGAGGATGCGAGCTTTGTCTTTGAGCGCGGCCGCTGGACACGACCACCGGCGGACGGCCCCGCCGCGGCCAACGGCATGGGCGTCCTCGTGGACCGGTTTCTCGCCGCGGGAAGCCCGACACCCACCCCGCGGGCGGCTGCGGATCATCGGGCCGTCGTGGACGAGTGGGTCCATTTTCTGAACGGCTTTGCCCAGTGG
>JAFLEG010000564.1 GCA_017302195.1 Verrucomicrobiota bacterium | reverse complement strand
ATCACGTCTTCCCCGGACAACTGGACCTGGTGCCCATGGGCGACACCGCCCTGGCTGCGGACCGGGTGCTGCAGTGGCTCGCCGATGATGCCGCACGCATCGTCCGCGGCCGCGCCGGAAGGGCCTTTGCCGAACGATACGACTACGCCCCGGTGGCCCGGGCCGAGATGACCGCCCTGGAAGCCGGCGTCACCGCATACCGAAATCGGCCCCGGTAGGAGGCGGGGTTACGAGGCTCTGATCTCCTCGCCGCTGCGGTGGGCTGTCACCCAGGGCACGGGAAGATCCTCCACCCGGGTGGGGTGAGAGCCTCCTCACGTCGTCGCCTACGGCGGGATCAGGCCGATCCGCGGGCCAACCGCGCATCCTCCTCCGCGATCAGCTTCATGACTTCCGCCGGCGCTCGGCGGTGCTGGATCAGGGCCGCCATGGTGCGCAGCGCCGGACCGGCATGCCGGAAGAACCGCTGGTAGGCGGCGCAGAGGTAGTTGAGCCCGGGCTCGCCGTCGGGCGTGTGCAGGAAGCGGTTCTTGGGACACTCCCCGTTGCAGGCAAAGCGCACATCGCACCGTCGGCAATACTGCGGCAGGGTGTCCGCCTTGGCGGCGCCAAAGGCCCGCTGGCGGGGCCCGCGCACCAGATCGCCGAGGGACGTTTCCAGCAGATTGCCGATGCGGTACTCCGGATAGACGAAGTGGTCGCAGGAATAGACATCGCCGTTGTGCTCCAGCGCGACGCCGTCCCCGCAGGTCTCGCGGAACAGACACAGGCCGGCGGGCAGCCCCATCCAGATTCCCAGCGACACGTCGAACAACTGCACAAAGGTGCAGCCAACATCGTGCCGCACCCAGTGATCAAAGATCCGGACCAGAAACTCGCCATAGTCCGCCGCGGGAACCGTCCAGTCCGTAACCTGCACCTCCTCCCCGCCGGGATGCGGCGGCGGGGCGTGGGTGAATCCCCGGGCGCGAGTCTGTTCACCGGGCAGACGTTCCACCAGGGGGATGAACTGCAGGTGCCGGGCGCCGATCTCCTGAAGGAACCGGTACACCTCCAGCGGGTGCTGCGCGTTCTCGCGATGCACCACGGTCAGGGTGTTGAAGTCCACGTGGTGCCGCCGGAGCACCTCGAGTCCCCGCATCACCCGCTCCCACGTCGGCTTGCCTGCCTTGTCCACCCGGTAGGCGTCGTGCAGCGCGGCGGGACCATCCACGCTCAACCCCACCAGGAAGTTCTCCCGACGGAGAAACGCCCCCCAGGAGTCATCCAGTAGCACGCCGTTGGTCTGAAACGCATTCTGCACCGTGCGCCCCGCGCCATGCTGCCGCTGCAGGGCGACGGCGCGCTCGAAGAACTCGACGCCCAGCAGGGTGGGCTCACCGCCCTGCCAGGCGAACACCACCTCGGCGCCCCGCTGGCTCTCGAACTGCTGGCGCACATACGCCGACAGCACCGCATCGGTCATCCGCACCCGGCCGCCGGGGGCGTACAGCGACTCCTTATCGAGGTAGAAGCAGTAGCGGCAGTCGAGATTGCACAGCGCCCCGGATGGCTTGGCCATCACATGGAAGCTGGCGGGGGACCCGGTCACGGCGGGCCGGCCGGCTTGGCCGCCCAGACCAGGCGGAAGAAGGCCTTGCCGTTGAGCGGCCGGGTGCACAGCGCGACCGGACCGTTGTTGCCTTCCACCGGCTGGGGCACCGGGGGCGGCAGTTCCGGCTGCGGATCCCCGCAGAGCACCGCAGGCACATCCTCCCAGGTGACGAGATCCGCAGACCGCTGGAGAAAATAGATCTCGTTGGACCGGGACAGGAAGGTCACCTGCACGATGGTGTGCTCCACCACGACTCCCAGCACGACGGTCTTGTAGGCCACCACCGCCAATTGCAGGTCCTCCGGCGGGGCGGGCGGCTGCAGCGGACGCGGCTGCAGGCGCTCGGCCGCGGCCAGGGCCAGATCCCGCACCAGCTTCTCCCGGGCCGCCAACTGTTCCGGAGTGAGCACCGGCGGATTCGGGCGGGTGGCCGCCCAGTTGGAGAGGTTCTTCATCTCCAGGGGTTGGCCATAGGCGCTGTCGTAGTCGCCCCCCTGCGGACGCAGGTCGTAGAACTCCTCCTGGTCGCCCACGGAGGGGTCCCCGTAGTACTTCGCGTATTTGAAATCCGCCGTGCGGATCATCTGGATGCGGTTGATGGGATGCGCGACGCCGTTCGGAAACTGCGCCTCGTCCTGCCCGGCGTAGATATCGTCGAAGGTGAAGAGCACGTAGTCCTGAACCGGAGGCGCCGACGGATTCAGCAGGATGCTGCTGTAGTCCACGCCCCGGAATCCCTTGGCCCGCCAGTTGGGCACGCCGACCAGGGAGCAGAGGGTGGGCAGCAGGTCCACATGGGAGACCATGGCCTGCGTGGATCCCCGGCCGCCAAACAGCTCGGCATTGGACCAGATCAGGGGCACCCGCATGGCCTCCTCATAGACCACGAACGGCTTCTGACGCAGCCCGCCGTGACACATGCCCATCTCGCCGTGATCGGAGGTGCGGATGATGATGGTATCCTGCAGCAGCTTCTGGCCGGCGGCTCCGCAGTTGTCGAACACCGCCAGCAGTTCGCCCAGTTGGGAATCCACCCACTGCATCAGGTTGCCGTAGAAGTTCAGGTACTCGAGCTTCTTGTCATCGGACGCCAGGATGCCCAGGCCCGCGGAGGCGATCTTGTACTGCTCCTGGGCCAGCGGCTTGTTGTTGGCCAGCAGGTTCTCCCCCACGGTCGGCGGCAGGGCGATGGGCGGGTTGGTCGGCAGGAGCCAGTCCGGGGTATAACCGCCGCCCAGGAACTTGTCCGGCTTGGGATAGGCCAGCACATCATGCGGATTGACCAGCGACACGATCAGGCAGAAGGGGCGTGAAGACTGGGCCGCGAGGCGATCCTGCAGGAACGTGATGGCATCGGTGATGAACCGCCCATCGTTGTCCGCAAATCCGCCACCGAACTGGGTGGGATCGGTGTTCATGCCGGCATCGGGCGGATCCCATCCGTCGAATCCATAGCGGGAAATGTCGTCCGGAATCGTCACCCCGGGTTCCGCCCCCTGCACCCCCTTGCTCAGGTGCCACTTCCCCTTGTAGATCACGTCATAGCCCGCCTCCTTGAGGCAGGTGGCCATGTTGGGCAGCGTGGGATCGAGCTGATGCTCGACCGGGGACTGCTCCATATTGAGCGTCAGGGTGTCCTTGGACTCGTGCTGCACCGGAAACATGCCCGTGAAGAGCGAGGTCCGGGAAGGCGTGCACATGGTCGCCGAGCAGAAGGCATTCTCGAACGTGAGCCCGTCGCGCTTCAGACGCTGGGTGTTGGGCAGGTACTTCTCCTCCCAGCCCTCCGGAAACCACTGCGGCTTGCGCTCCTGATCGGTCATGAATATCAGGAGGTTCTTGCGCACCGGGCCGTTGGACGCGGCGACCGCCGGGGTCACCACCCCCAGAAAATGGCTGCCCAGCACCGCACCCATGGCGGCCGATGACGCCTTGAGAAATTGACGCCGATCCAGATCGGCCGAGGACGGAGTGGATGCATTCATGCCAGGCACCAGGGAAGCGGAGTTACGGACTAAAACCCTCCCCGCTTGTCCCCAGGGAAGTCAAGGAGGCGTGCGAGGCTTGCCGGGGTCCGGACCCCTGCCTAGCCTGCCGGCCATGAGCAGGCGCCTCTCCCGTCGCGATTTCG
>JAFLEG010000563.1 GCA_017302195.1 Verrucomicrobiota bacterium | reverse complement strand
GCCCGGGCCAGCGTCAAGTTCTCCCGCTCCCAGGCCGGCACCGATGCCTTCCGCGACGCCGAGGATGGGCTGGTAGGCGTGAGCTTCGGCTACGTCACCACCGACCACACCCGGAGCGGACAACATGAATCCGGCGCCGAGATCCGGAAGTTTGCCGCCACTGGATACGAAATTTCACTCGTTGCCATCCCCGCCGATACCACCGTGGGCGTTGGCCGTTCACATACTCAAACAATGAATACCCCATCCGCACCCACCGCCGAATCGGAGCGCAGCCGCATTTCCGACATCAACCTTCTCGCCCGCAAGTTCAACGTCCCCGAAGCGGACGTTGACCGGCACATCGCCGAAGGGCTGAGCGTGGACGCCTTCCGCGCCCACATCCTCGAATCCCGCGCCGCGGCCAAGCCCATCGCGACGGATGCGCCGCTGATTGGCGGCCGGGATTTCAACGGCCACATCCAGCGCAACGGCTACTCGGTCCTGCGCGTCGTCCGCTCGTTCCTGGACGAGACGCCCCTGGCCGGCATCGAGAAGGAAGCTCATGAGGAATTGAAGCGCCGGAACGGTGGTTCCCGCGGTGTCATGATCCCGCTCAGTCAGTTGGTGCCCCACCGGGCGATGCAGCGTGCCCTCTCCGCGACCTACTCGGCGAACGGCGGATTCCTCGCCGGCCAGCACGTCTCCCCCGACATCATCGAATTCCTGCGCCCGTCCTCCCAGGTGATCGCCTCCGGCGCCCGTCTGCTTCAGGGCATCACTCAGGACACCACGTTCCCCAAGGTGCTCACCGGCTCCGCGGCAACGTGGGTGGCTGAAGGCGTGGATTCCGCACAGAGCGAGCCGACCTTCGGACAGGTGGCCGTGACCAAGAAATGCCTGAGCGTGTACGGGCAGATCAGCAAGGAGTTGATCATGTCCGCCAGCGTGGACGCCGAAAACCTGGTCCGGACCGACTTCATGGACGCCCTCGGGGAAGGCATTGACTACGCCGCCCTGGCGGGCACCGGGTCTGCGGGCCAGCCCCTCGGGATCATGAACACCACCGGCATCAACACCGTTACCTTCGGCGCCGCGCCGAGCTGGGGGAAGGTTGTGGAATTCGAGCAGGTCGTGGCCGAGGACAACACGCAGAGCGACGGGGCGAGCTTCGCCTGGATCGCCACGCCGGCTGTCCGTGCGGCGTTCAAGAAGACCCCCAAGGTCTCCGGTCAGGCGGTGTTCCTGTGGGAAGAGGGAGACAAGGTCAACGGCTACTCTGCCCGGGTCTCGACCAACATGCCGGCCGGAAACCGGGTGGTCTTCGGGAAGTTCTCCGAACTCCTGGTGGCCTTGTTCGGCGGTGGCCTGGACGTGGTGATTGACCCCTACACCCTCGCCCGCAAGCGCCTGGTGGCCATCACGGCGACCCAATGGGCGGACATCGCCATCCGGCATCCCGTGGCGTTCGCGGTCTCCACCGACTCCGGCGCCCAGTAACCCTTTGGCGCGGCTTTACGATTCACCGCGTCACCCTGGCGGGTCGTGTCCTTGGGTTGGGGCATGGCCCGCTTTCCCTTTTCAGACCATGAGATCCCACACATCTTGCCGCTCCGCAGCCTTCACCCGCCTGGAAATCCTCGCCTGCACCGCAGCCCTGACCCTCCTGGTGGGCTTGGCCTTCGCCTCCGTCACCCGCTGGCGGGCCCAGGAGCACGAGAGCCGGTGCCAATCCAACCTCCGACACCTCGGAACCGCCCTGTGGTCGCACATGCAGGACACATCGGAATTCCCGCTGTGGGCCAGCAAGAGTGTCGCCGACGGGAAAACCAACCGCTGGCTCTGGATGCGCGACCTGGAGCGCCGGCTGTTGAACATCCGGGACTTCCCGCCCGGACGCTTCCGCGGGGGTGAACAGCTCGCCGGCAGCACCTGGGACTGCCCGGCTGAGCCTGATGGTGCATACAATCCGCACGACCACCCGGACCTCGGCTATGGATACAACGCATGGGGCACCACGACCGATCTTTCCCAACCGACGTTGGGGCTCGGAGGCAAGCTCAGTGCCCTATCCCAAACCTTGCCCCAGAAGCCCACATCCGTGGAAAACTCAACGTCCGGGGACGGGGTGGTGGGAAACGGCTTCGAGCAGCCTGCAGACTGGCCCAGGGTCCCGGTCAAGGTCTCCGAGGTGGTGAACCCGGAGCGGATGCTGGCCCTCGGGGACGGGGTGTCCGGCTGGGGGGATTTCGTCTGGTCCTCAACGCACTTCACCCGCAAGCGGCCGGTGGTGGACCCGACCACACTGAGCCCGTACAACCCCGGGCGCCATCAGGGGAACGCCAACGCGTGCTTTGTGGACGGCCACGTGGAGACCCTTAGTCTTCACCGCCTGTTCGCCGACCCGTCGGAGGGTGCCCTGCGCATGTGGAACCGGGACGACGATCCTCACGCGCTGCGCTGGAGGCACGCTCGCCCAGTGCGATGGGGTGCGCCGCAGAAGGCCACGGCGCCAACGCATTGGTTCACGAAGCGGGAGCTTCAGCAGTGAACAACCAGCCGCACAGGGAGAGGGTGGAGTGAGGGGGCGATTCCGCCGCGCCGTTTGACGTGGCGCAGATCATCGAAAATCTGTGCGGTGGGCAGCGATATTGCGTAGCTGCTCAATCTGTTCAGGAAGCGTCAACGATCTAATGGGAATAAAAAGTGCTGAAATTGGAGAGATGAAAATAAAGAGGAACCGTCCTGAAAGGCGAATACGAGGGATCGCTGGCCATCGGATTGTCTGATCGAATACCGAGCCGCTCGCGTGCATTCCTTCGGAATCGAATGTGTAAGTAAACGCTCCGCGAGCAAGCTGGTTGCGCCGGCGTGACCAGACGCCGATGGCAACAAACAGCGGTGTGAACGAAATGCCAAACGCCGCCGCAAGCATTTCCACCACCCCAAGGCGATATCCCATCATCGGTGTCATCAACAATAGCACGCTCGCGATTGGAAACGGAGCATGGAAGAGAGCTATCCATCCCTGATAGCGAATGATTTTGAGGGAGGCGATGTAACTCTCCCAAAATGTGGGCTGAGTCGTTATTTGCAGGTTGTTTGATGTTCCCGAACTCATAAACTTTCAATGGCAGAAATTGAGCACCGCATCCCGCCGCGCTGGTCAATGGGGGTTTGGTGGCAGCGATTATATTGCCAGATTAGTCGCCCATTCGAGTGGAGCACTTTGGACAAATTGGAGCATCATCAATCCACCATCCCTGTCCCACCAAACTCTCGGCCGCCTTGCGAAGCTCCTTTGGATTGCCGAGACCGTGACGTGTCGCCGAAACCGTCCCAGGGTCCCGACAAAACTTGCATAATATCTGAAACCTCCGATTACCACCCCCCGTCGAATCGCCGAATTGAATTATATGGGGAACGAGATCATCTGGCGTTGCTCTTCTGGCATTCAACATGAGCATGATGGGCTCAGCGCTGTTCAGCTCACCTCATGGCAGCCCATTCGGCAACGGGGGCAATGGGGCCGGTCGAGGCTTCATCATTCCTTCTGGCGCTTGAGGAGCACGGCAAAATAGAACGGGTTCTCAGATTCCTGCGTCATTGAAACAGCTTCCCAACCTTCGGCGCCAGCCGCCGGCAGCCTTGGATCGAGGGAGTTGTTTTTATCCCGCGCATCGTTGGGCCGAATCCCCTTCACGACAAGGTACTCGAACGTCGTCCGCGACTGCGTGGTGGTGGCGAGGGTGGTGAGTGCGGCGCCCGC
>JAFLEG010000562.1 GCA_017302195.1 Verrucomicrobiota bacterium | reverse complement strand
GTCGAGTCCCCGGGCTCCCGGAGACCCGCGAGCAGCTCGGCAGGGTCCGCCGCGTTGTCGAGAGCCCCCAGACGATGGAGCATCCACAGCACGCTCACCTGCACCGCATCCCGGGCGGCGTCCGGGGGCAGGGTGCGGGCGGCGGCGGCGCGCAGCTTTGGAAGGGCCGCGGCACCGAAGCGATCCTCGATGGCGGCCATGGCCAGCAGCCGGCGGTTCAGGCTGGGCGAACCGAGTTCCCCCACCAGTCCATCGAGGTTCTCCGGGAGCCGGGGATCGCGCAGCGCCGGCACGCCGTTGGTGCCGCGGTAAATCACCCGCCAGAGCCGTCCCCGCTCGCGGTCCCGGCCGGGATGGGTGAGGGCCACCTCGTAGTGTCCGATGATGCGGTTGTAGAAGTCGGCGATGTAGAGCGCGCCGTCGGGGCCGAGCGTGGTGTCCACCGGACGGAACCACGGATCGGTGCTGCTGAGGAAATCCGGCTGCTCGGTGGCCTTGGGGGTGGAGCCGGTGAAGGTGATCTTGTCGCGGTTCAGCCGGCTGGTCATCACGTTGCCGATGAAGAAGGTGTCCTGGTACTCCTGCGGCCACAGGGAGTCATTGTAGTAAAGCGCTCCATCAATCGCGGTGCTGCCATGGGCGTGCTCCAGCATCACCGGGGCGAATCCCAGCCCGTCATGCGGCTTGCCAAAGCTCGGATACCAGCCGCCCGCCAGGAGCTGGTAGATCGGAGCGCTGTGGCAGTCGCTGGAGTAGAGGTTGCCCCGGGCATCCCAGGCCAGGCCGTAGGGATTCACCTGGCCATGGGTGTGGTGTTCGATGCGCGAGCCGTCGAGCCGGATGCGGTAGGTGTTCCCGGAGTTCAGGTCCACATGGCTGCCATCCCGGGCGGTGACATGGGAGTCATTGTTAAACCCGTGGGTGCAGTACAGCCAGCCGTCGAAGCCGCGCCGGAAGGAGGCCTGGTTGCCATGGGTGTCGCGGGTGTGGTCAAAAGGACCGTAGAGGATCGTGCGCTCGTCCGCCCGCCCGTCGCCATCGGTGTCCTCCAGCAGCCAGAGGTGCGGGATGCTCCACACGATGGCCTTCCAGGTTTCGCCGGACACCGTGCCGTCGGCGGCGCGGCGGGGCGAGCGGAAGGGGTACACGCCGATGGGGATGTTCAGGCCGTCGGCGAACTGGGTGACCTTGCGGGCGCGGCCGTCGGGCCCGAAGTCCTCGAAGATCATCAGGCGGTCGCGTCCCGGGCGGTTGGTCGGCGCCGCCCACGGGTACTCGATGCTGGTGGTCACCCAGAGCCTTCCGGCGGTGTCGAAGGCGAGGTTGAAGGGCTTGTGGATGTCCGGCTCGGCGGCCACCAACTGGATTTCGAATCCCGGGGGAAGATGAAATCTGGCCTGCTGTTCCGAAGGCGGGACCGGCTCGGTGGTCCGCACGCCCAGGGCCAGTTCCTCCTCCTCGGCGCCCCAGGCGGGGGCGGGCTGGATCCAGACGGCGCCGGCCAGGAGGGCCGCGGCAGCCGCAATGCGTCGCGCAGGGTGCATGGCGGGGGACGATAGCGACGATTCTCTGCGAAGGAAGCCGGCGGTGGTGCGGTTGGGACCCCAGCCGGGCAGAGCCCGCAGGGAACGCGGAGACTCAGTGGTCCATCGAGGGCGGAGCACACCTCGCCGCCTGAGTCTGAACCCCCCGGGGTTTGCAGAATAATTTATGGTTGCAAACGGTTGCGGGATCCGAAGAATATCAAATGTAATCTTTTTGGAACCCATGCACCCGACCGCCATTGTTCCCACGCGCCGGCCCACAGGCGCTCTTCGAATCGGCACGCTTTGGATCCCCCTGCTGCTCGCGACGCTGGCGGGGCGGGCGGCCGACGGGGCGCTGGACATGTCCTTCAACCCGACCCAGGAGGCGTGGCGTTGGAGTTACGGGATGACGGCGATTGAGGGACGCCTGTATGTGGGCGATGCCACCCATGGGGTGGTGCGCCTCCGGGAGGACGGCACGGGCGACGATGGTTGGAGGCTGGGAGCCCCGCTGATGCCTCCCGCCGCGGCACTGGCGAGAACCCCGTTCGGCGACTGGGTGGCGGTGGATCTCCTGGGGCGAGCGTTCCTCGAGCGGGCGGACGGCGCGTGGAACCGATTGCCGGACGCCCCGTCATTGAGTCCTTCGTACTGGCCGATCTCCCTGCTCTTCGGCCCGGGGGATTCGATACTCGTGAGTGGACGGGCCCGGTTCGGAGCGGATGGGCGCCGGCAGCCGGAGATTACCTACCGCCAGCACCTGGTGGGCGCCGGTTTCAACGATTCCCCGCGCCTGCTTGCCGGAGCGCTCAACGTGGCGGCGGTCCAGGACGGGCGTGGGCGATTGATCCTCGGGGGAACATTCCGTCAGGCCGGAGGCGTGGAGCGTCTGGGTCTGGCGCGCTTTTTTGAGGATGGGACCCTGGACTCCACTTGGAACCCCGGTCCGTCCCTGGGGCTCGCCCTGGTGCCGACCAACCAGCTCAACCGGGTGCCCTACCAGCTTGCCCTGGGGCCGGATGATTCGGTCTGGGTGAGTCTCTGGGTGGCAGACGCCGACGCTCCCGGACCGGCGACGCTGCGCCTCGTCCATGTCTCCGCCGAGGGAACGGTGCTGGCGGATTTCCCCAGCGGGGCCATGGGCGGGGATCCGCCTCCGATCGTCCAGCCCGATGGGCGTCTGCTGGTGATGGGACGTTTCGATCGCTGGGGAGACACGCCCGCCACGGGGCTGGTCCGGCTGAATCCCGACGGCACCGTGGACTCCTCGTTTGAGGTGGTGCTGACCGGAAATCGGGTGCTGGTCCGAAGTGCCGCGGCCGATGCCGCGGGGAGGCTGTGGATTGCCGGGGACTTCGATTCGGTGAACGGGGTCCAGCGTCCCGGGCTGGCGCGGATCTTCGCCTGGACCCCGGAGCCCGCCGCTCCGGAGGTCCGGATGGAAACGGCCGCACCACGATTGGCCACCAACGAGGTGTTGCTGCTGCGCGCCCGCGTTGCCGGAATACCCCCGCCGGATCTTCAATGGTTCCAGAACGGCGAAGCCATCCCGGGCGCCACCAATCAGGGGCTGCGTCTGGTCGCGGACCAGGTTCGGTCGCCGGCGCAGTTCCAGTTGGTCGCCAGCAATGCCTCCGGCCAGCGCCCACTGGACTTCCCCACCGTGTCCTTTGCGGTGCGCAGCCCGGTTCCCGGGCGGCTGGACGCCGGATTTGACAGGCGCATGACCCATTTGTCGGGCATCACCCAGGTCGTTCCCCTGCCTGATGGAAGGCTGCTGGTTGGGGCGGGGCGCTGGGAACCAACCGGTCCTGCAGGTCCCCGCGTTGCCCGACTGCTGCCGGACGGAAGCCCGGATCCGTCCTTTGGGCATCAGGGCGTGGTGTCCGGTCTGGGGACTGTTGAGGGGTTGAGTCCGGCTGCTGATGGCGGACTGCTGGTCTTCGGGCAGTTGACCGAGCTGGCCGGTCAACCGGTCTCAGGCATTGGGCAACTGGACGGCCATGGCCGCTTCGTGCCGCGCGACTTTCCTCCGCTGGATATTCCCCATGTGTCAGCCGTGCTGCCGTTGGAGGGCGGCGGCATGGTGTGGGCCGGACGATTCACCCGGATCGGCACGCAGCCCGCGTTTCGTCTGGCGCGACTGGATCCTGGTTGGAATCCGGACCCATTGTTTTCCTCGC
This sequence comes from Verrucomicrobiota bacterium, assembly GCA_017302195.1. GTDB lineage: Bacteria > Verrucomicrobiota > Verrucomicrobiia > Limisphaerales > UBA9464 > UBA9464. The sequence continues at coordinate 48 of JAFLEG010000562.1, read as the reverse complement.
CGCTGGAGCGCTGGCAGTTCGTGGATGCGCTGGGCCTGGATGCCGGAG
>JAFLEG010000561.1 GCA_017302195.1 Verrucomicrobiota bacterium | reverse complement strand
CGTTGCCCAGCAGGATGATGCCACCCCAGAGCTGGACATCGTCCGGTCCGAGGTCGGTGGGATCGGTGACGTCGTCGTCCTCGGCGGTGAAGATGATGGGATTCTGCGGGGTGCCCTCGGCGAAGAGCTTCGCCCCCCGGGTGACGAAGAGGCATCCAAAGTCGGTCGGCCCCGTGCCCAGCGCCCCCTGCACCACCGTGCCGGCCTCGATGCGCAGCACGGCGCCGTCCAGGACGTACACGAAGCCGTCGAGCAGGTAGGTGTTGGTGTTGCTCCAGACGTTGGTGCCGGTGAGGTAGCCGGCAGGGATGGTGACCAGGTCGGCGCGGACCGCCGGCAGTGCGGCCAGACCGCACAGGACCAGTGCCAGGCTCTGAAGCCGGCGCCAGAATGAGAAGACAGTATTCATGGGGTGCATGGTTTACAGCGACATTCCGGCACGGGATTGGACTGGATACCGGAGCGCTGGACCTTGCCGCCCGTGCGGCGACGGCGAGATGGCCGAGAGGTTACATGGCAGTGACAAAGCTCCCCCGGATGGGGGAGTCCATTCCCCCAATCCAGGTCTTCCGAGAATCCACATGTGGGGAATCCAGTGCGCCGGGGCTGCCCGGGTCGCCCTGCGTCGCTCCTTCGCCCCGCAGGTTCAACCTGTCGTTGCGGCTAACCCGGCGGGGGCGGATTGCGTCGCTCCCGGCGGTAGTAGCAGGCGACGGCCTCGGCTGCGGAGCGGACGCCCAGTTTGGCGTAGATGTTTCGGACGTGGGTCTGGACGGTGTAGGTGCTGACGTTGAGCACGGTTCCGACCTCCTTGGTGCGCAACCCGTCGGCCAGGCGCCACAGCACCTGCTCCTCGCGCCGGCTCAGGCGCACGGACTCCGCGGCTCCGGGCTTGTCCTGATACAGTTGCTCGACCAGACAGCGGGCGATGGCGGGCGCCAGCGGGGCGCCGCCCGCCGCCACCTCCCGGATGGCTTCCAGCACCCGCTGGGGGGAGGAGTCGCGCAGGAGGTAACCATGGGCACCGGCGGCCATGGCGGCGAGGATGTGGGGCAGTTCCGGGCGATCGGTGATGGCGATGATCTCCACGCCGGGGAGCAGTTGGCGCAGACGCCGGATGCATTCGGCTCCGGGGAGATCCCGGAGATTCATCTCCAGGAGGATCACGGCGGGCCGCGTGCGCGGCAGTTCGGCCAGCGCAGTCCGTCCGCTCTTGCACACGGAGACCAGGTGGTGGCCGGGCGCCATGCGGACAAGCGTGGCCATCCCGTCACAGGCGGCGCCGTTGTCATCCACAATGGCGATGTTGAGGTGAGTGGGGTGATTCATTGGTGGGGACCATGATTTGAGGTGGGAGTGTGGAGCTGATGAGTGCGGTGGGATGTCCCGCGTGGGGAAGGGGATTGGCGGGTGGGTCTGGAGTGGCGGGGCAGGGACGGAGCGTTCACCAGGAGATGGGTCTTCCACTCGGCAGTCCCGGAGAACACGCCGACCTTGGGGACGGTGGGGAAGCTGCGCATGCCGCCTCCCAAGTCCAGAGAGCACCGGTGCGCGGGCCTCAAAAATGTGGCGAAATGGAGATTCATATCCGGGATATAAATCAGGGAATGATTCGGGGGGTGATCAACATCACGAGCTCCTTCTTGCGACGGGCGTTGAAATCCCCCTGGAACAGCCGGCCGAGCCACGGAATGTCGCCCAATCCAGGTATTTTTCTCCGGTGCAGCGCGGATTCCGTCTGGATCAGTCCACCCAGCACGATGGTGGTGCCGTTGCGTACGCGGAGCAGCGTAGATGCCTGTTTAATATCCAGCACCGGCGCCGTCGTGCTGCGGTTGGGCGAGAGCTTGGTCTCGATGAGGCTCGTGAGCACCGGGGAGATGTCGAGGCTGATCCACTGGTCCTCGGAGATCTGCGGCGTGATGGCCAGGATGGTCCCCACGGTGACGCTCAGCACGGTGTCCTGCTCGATCACCGCGGATGCGCCCGCCGTGGTGCCGCCGCCCGGAACGATGGTGGACTGGTTTTGAAAGAACGGGACCTCGGTCCCCACCTTGATCAGGGCGGTCTGGTTGTTGAGTGTCCGCAGCCGGGGCTTCGAGATCACCCGGACTTCGCCCTGCTCCCGCAGGGCCTTGACGAAGACCGACGCCTGACCGTTCTCAAAGGCGAGGGTGAACGTGGACGAGGAGAGGTCGAAGCCGCCCAGCGGACGGGTCACGATGGGGGTTCCCGCCAGCCCGAGCGCGCCTCCGGAGGTCTGGATGACCTCCTCCCAGTTGATGCCGAACTCCGACTGGTCATTGAGCGTGACGTCATAGAGACGGGCCTCGATCTCCACCTGGCGATGCACCGTGTGCTGCAGGCTGCGCAGATAGCCCTCGACCCGGCGCACGGCGGACGGACGGTCGGTAATCACGATCAATCCCGCGGTCGAATTGATGGCCAGCGACTCGCGTCCGCGCGGCGTCAGCAGACGTTCGAGGTCCTCCCGGAGTTCTCCCCAGAAGTGCACCGAGTTTTCGGCGGTGAGCTGCACGGTGGATCCCCCGGCCGCCCCGGCCCCCCCGCCGCCGTTGGCTCCGGCTCCTCCGCCGGCGCTTCCTCCTCCCCCGGCGATGGTGGTCCCTCCGCCGGCAGTGCCTGCCGCCAGCGTGGCCGAGTTCTGTCCGAGTCCCTTGCGTTGCAGCCGGAGGTAGTCCACCAGGAACGTCCGGGACTCGACGGTTCGCACGCGGATCAATCCCTCCGATTCGCTCCAACTGCAGTCCGCGGCCTCCAGCAGGGCCCGCATTGCCGATGCCAGCGGCAGGTCGTGAACGTCGAGCGTCACCACACCGTCCACATCATTGTCGGGGACGACGTTGAGCTGGTTGGCCCGTGCAAAGAGCGCCAGTGCGGACTTGAGATCCAGTCCGGCGGCCGAGAAGGAATACAATTGCCGGGGCATCGCCGATATGGAGGGGGTTTCAACCGTCGGCCTGCTGTCTGCCGGTGCTGTTTCCGATGCGGAGGTCTCGCCGAGGAGTTCGGGATCTGGCCACCGGTCATCGGACACTTCGCGGTCCAGTGCCTGCCATTGCTGCAGACGACGCGCCTCCGGTCGAAGGGGGGTGGCCTGGGCATCGCGCGGGGACTGGCCGTATCCCGCAGTGGATCCAAAGGATGCCATCAGGATCATCAACAGGCTCGTTCGGAACCACCGACTGCCGGTTGCTCGACGGGGGAAGGTGGACTTCATTGCGGTTTCCCGGATGGTGCCCATGCAGCTTGGCGGGGGGCATTCACTGTGACCGGCTTCAGGGGGGGCATGTCCCGGACAGAACCGGTGGACGCGGTTGTCAGGCCGAGCGTCACGAGACCGGTTGGGCTGGTGAGAACCACGCTTCGGTTCCCGATTCGTTCCACATGAAATGGCGGGACGAGGGACCCCTCAGTCATGATGGCGCCATTGATGACCGCCATCCGGATGCCTGGTTGACGCCACACCGCGGAGAGCGACGGGAGCACGGGGGGCGATGTGGTGCGCGGGCCGGGGCCGGGAGATGACCGCGTTCCAGCGGCAAATGGATCCCAGGAAACACCGGAGAGAGACTGGGCCCAGTGGCGGGCGAGCCACTCGCGGTCCGCAGGCCGGACCGGTGTGTCGTGCTGCAATCCGACAACCGCAGGAGTCGGTTTGGACGGCCCCGGAGTCATCAGCGCCTGGCGGCCGCATCCTCCGGGCAGGATGGAAAGACCGGCGAGAATGGGAAGGA
>JAFLEG010000560.1 GCA_017302195.1 Verrucomicrobiota bacterium | reverse complement strand
TGAACGTCTCCCGCGGGAGGTCTCCGGCGCCATGGCGCGCCGCGTCGGGGTGGCTGGCGGGGACCGCCCTGGCCGCCTCCCTGGGAAGCGCGCAGCCGGTGATCCTGTATGAGACCGGCTTCGAGCCCTTTGAGGGATTCTCCGCCGATGAGGATCTGGTGGGCCAGGGCAGTTGGATCGGCCTGGCGACCGATCTTGAGGGCAAGGCCACCGTCCTGGCCGGCAACGGCGTGCTGTCAGAGCCGGTCCCGGGATTTCAGGGACAGTACGCGTACATCGGCTTTGATGCACCGACGCGAGCCGCCGACTTCAACATCTGGCGGCCGGTCAACCTCAAGCCCTCCGGACAGCCCCTGCCCCTCCTCCGCTTCCAGGTCTCCTTCCAGATCAACGACTCCACCGAGCAGGCGCCCTTCTTCGACGACTTCCGGTGGAGCGTGTACAACATCGCCGAGGAGCGCCTGTTCAGCCTCGACTTCGACAACGACTCGCTGGGCGTGAACTACATCCTCGATGATGCCCGCGGCGGACAGCCGCCGCCCATCGTGCCGACCGGATTCACCTTCGAGCATGGGGAGCCGTATGACCTGGAGATGGATCTCAACTTCCAGCGCAATCTCTGGACGGCCCGGATCAACGGCGTGGTGGTGGCCAACGCCCTGCCAATCACCGCGGCCGGTGCGGCCCTGACGCTGGGGGACGTGGATGCCGTGTGGGTGATCCGCACTCCGGGCAAGCCCGGGGACAACTACATGATCTTCGACGACTACCGGATCTCGGTGCTGCCGCTCTCCGACATCCCGCCCACGCTCGAACCCGTCGGCCTGCTCAACAACGGCGCCTTCGTGGTCCGCGTCTATGGGGAACCCGGGGTGACCTATCGCCTGGAAGCCTCCATCCTCTCCCCGAACGGCACGTCCGCCTGGACCCTGGTGACTTCCGGCGTGGCGCAAAGTCCCGGCGGCTACGTGGACCTTCAGGATCCCGCCGCCGGCACCGAGCCCCTGCGCTCCTACCGCGCGGTCAGCGTGCCGTAGGCAGGCGGGCGCCTCTTCGCAGCGACTGCGTCTCCGGCGCAGGTTCCAATCGCGGACGCTTGACCGGCCCTCCTCGAGAACCCCCGCTCCGTTCCGGCTCCAGATTGACTGGTCCGGGTCTCACGGTAGTGTCCGACACGTATGACATACCTGCTTTCAGTCCGACTGCCCACCGCACTGGGACGGCGATTGGATGCCGAGGCGGGATCGAACAAATCCGAGTTCGTCCGTGCGGCATTGGAGTCGGCCCTGGCACCCGTCGCCGATCGGTATGATCCGGTCGAGGCGCTTTCGGTCCTTCCGCGCGCCGCCCTGAAGCGCCGCCCACTCCGGATGCGCCGCCGCTTGTGATGCGGTACCTGCTGGATACCAATCTGCTTTCGGAACCAGGGAAACGTCTTCCCGATCCCGGGGTCTTGGACTGGCTCCGGAATCACTTTCACGAATCCGGGCTGGCCGCGATCAGTTTTGCCGAATTGCGGTATGGCATCGAGCGGTTGCCCGACTCGAAGCGACAGCGTCAGTTGGAGCGGGAGTTGAAGCGTCTTCTGGAAGATGTCTCGCGCCGGGTCCTGGCCTTCGGGGAGGAGGAAGCGTCCGAGTGGGGGCGCTATGCGGCGGAGTGCGAGGCGGAGTTCGGCTCCGGCTGGACGGATCACCTGGATTTCCGGGACAGCCTGATCGCCGCCACGGCCCGGGCTCATGGACTTCCAGTCGTCACCCGAAACGTGCGGCACTTCCCCTTTGTGGAGACTCACAATCCGTGGACAACGGATGCCTGACCCCCACGGGCCGTCGGGCCGTCCGCGTGCGTGGTGGATCCTCCTTTCCCCCGGTCCCCGGATTCTCCTAGGCTGTCCGGACTGCGCACATGAAGGTGTACATTGACGGAGAGTTCCTCGAGGAAGCCCACGCCAAGGTGAGCGTGTTCGATCACGGCCTGCTCTATGGCGACGGGGTCTTCGAGGGGATCCGCATGTACCACAACCGGATCTTCAAGCTCCGGGAGCACATCGAGCGCCTTTACTGGTCGGCCAAGGCCATTCTGCTGGAGATCCCGATGACCCCCGCGGACCTGATGAAGGCCTGTGTGGACACCTGCCGCGCCAACGGGCTGCGCGAGGGCTACATCCGGCTCATCGTCACCCGCGGCAAGGGCACCCTCGGACTCGACCCGCGGCGGTGTCCCAAGCCCTCGGTGATCATCATCGCCAGCACCATCCAACTGTACCCGGAGAAGTACTATCGGGAGGGGCTGACCATTGTGACCGTGCCCACCACGCGCAACCTGGTGAATTCGGTCAACCCGGCGATCAAGTCCCTGAACTACCTCAACAACATCCTGGCCCGCATCGAGGCCAACAACGCCGGGGTCGAGGAGGCAATCATGCTGAACTCCGAGGGGTTCGTCGCCGAATGCACCGGGGACAACGTGTTCCTCGTGCAGAAGGGACGCCTGTTCACTCCGCCGCTCAGCGCAGGCGCCCTGTACGGCATCACGCGCAACACCGTGCTCGACTGCGCGCAGTCCATGGGCATCCCCACGGCGGAACCCAATCTGACCCGGTACGACGTGTACAATGCGGATGAGATGTTCCTGACCGGAACCGCCGCCGAAATGGTGCCGGTGGTCAAGGTGGACGGACGGGTGATCGGATCCGGCGCCCCGGGGCCGGTGACCGCGCGCCTGCTCGAGGCCTTTCACGAGCGGACCAAGGTCGAGGGCGAGCTGATCTTTGACTAGGGCTGATCTCCGCGTCCGAGTGCCCGCCCCTCTGTATCCTTCGTGCCCTTGGTGTGAGGCCTCTCCGGATGGACTCGTCCCATGCGGCAGACAATCGCGGGATGCGTCCCAAGTGGCCGGCCGCCCCAATCGCGCCTCGACAGGCCGGAGGGGGGGCGAAATCGTAGCGGCTCATGTCCGCTCCGGAGTTCGTCCACCTGCACCTGCACACCGAGTTTTCCCTGCTCGATGCGGCGTGCCGGCTGGACCGCCTGATGGCCCGCGCGGCGGCGCTGAAGTTCCCGGCCATTGCCCAGACCGACCATGGCAACATGTTCGGAGCGATCGAATTTTATCAGGCCGCGCGCAAGCACGGAATCCAGCCCATCCTGGGCTGTGAAGTATATGTTGCTCCCGGCAGCCGCCTGGACCGCAAGCCCGGCTCGGGCATGCGCGACGTGTACCACCACCTGGTGCTGCTCGCGAAGAACACCGAGGGCTACCACAACCTGGTCCGGCTGGTCACCGCCGCCAATCTGGAGGGCTACTACTACAAGCCGCGCATTGACAAGGAACTGCTCGCGAAGCATTCGGGCGGCCTGATCGCGCTGTCCGGATGCCTGGCCAGCGAGGTCTCGGAGGCGGTCCTCAAGGGGGATGAGGCGAAGGCCCGGGACACCATTGACTGGTTCAAGCAGACCCTGGGGGCCGACAACTACTATCTGGAGCTCCAGAACCACGGCATCCCGGAGCAGGCCCGCGTGAATCGCGCGCTCATTCCCTGGGCGAAGGAGTTCGGGCTGAAATGCGTGGCGTCGAACGACGTTCACTACGTGGAGCAGGGACACTGGAAGGCCCACGACTGCCTGATCTGCATCGGCACCCAGGCGCAGCTCGGGGATCCGAAGCGCATGCGCTACCAGGAGGCGCAGTTTTACCTGCGCACCGCCGAGGAGATGGCCGCCCGCTTTGCCGAGGTGCCGGAGGCGGTCCGTCACA
>JAFLEG010000559.1 GCA_017302195.1 Verrucomicrobiota bacterium | reverse complement strand
GGAGCAGTGGGCCGAGACGTGTTCCGGTCCACCGGATGTTGCCGCAGGCCCCGCTGAACCCGGGATTGGATCCGTTGCCGCCGCATTCCAGGGTGGCCACCAGAGAATGCTCCCGTCGCTTCTGGAGATCCGAGAGGCTGAGGGTGACCGGCGTTTTGAGGTGGCCGGTGAACTCGACCTTCCAGTCGGCGGGCCGGGTGGCGGGGTCAATCGCCGGTCGCGGATAGTGGCTGACCTCGTACAGGTCCTCGTTGGACGTGATCCACCGGGTCAGGTGAGCCCATCGGAGCATCGGCCGCTTCGGATCGTACGGCTGGACGTCGAGGAACGGGATCAGCTCCTCGCCGGGCGCGGCATCCAGCCCGAGGGAGGTGAGCGGGCGGGACAGCAGCGTATAGGCAGCCAGGGCCACCGAACCGCGCACCAGGTCGCGACGGGAGAGGGCGGGGGAACGCATGGCGAATCGTGTCGTTTCCGGAGGTGTCTTGGGAAGGCGGAACGATTTCCGGGGAGTCGGGATGGGATGGGTTTTCGGCCGCCGGCCTCCTTTCGATCCGTCTGAAAGTTTTTTCGAAGGCTGCCGCCCCGCAGCGCGTCGGGTTCCCCGGTGGTCGCCTCCCCCCAGTTTCTCGCCAAGACGTCTCTCGAACGTTCCACGAGCGAGGTCCCCGGTCCCCGGATCTTGTTTTCGAGGGTCGAGACGTTGGCGTCCGGCGGGCATCATCTGGTCAGCGAGTCAGTCCACTCGGCCGAAGGACCCTCCAGCCGCCGTTCTCCCCTCGGTCGAACGACGGGGAGGCTGCGTCAGTTTTTGGGCTGCCTTCGCTGAGCAGGAACCGGTTTCTTCGCGTCCCTCATGTCGGTTCCCCTCCTTCCAGATCGCCCCCGCCGGAGGTGATGTCGGGTCGGGGCTTGCCCGGGGACGCGGAAACAGGCTAGCGAGGGGGGTGCCTTCCGGACGTCCGCCGTTTCACCGCGCCCCCTATTCCCCATCGCGGTCGCGTCCGCCGGCAGACCTGCCGGTCGTGGACCGCTCCCAGTGGCGCCGGCCCTGGGTGCACCTGAAAAACGCGGCATTCCGTCCGGCGGTGTACCCGGCGATGATCCGCGACGCGTCCCCGGACGCCGTGCCCGGCGCGCTGGTGCAGGTGTACGACCGCGGGGGTGTGGAGTTCGGCTGGGGCCTTTGGAATCCCCAGGCGAGAGTCCCCCTTCGCATGGTGCACCGCGGGACCGGGCCGGTCGAGGAAGGGGTGTTTGGCCTCCTGATTGAGCGTGCGGTGGCCCTCCGGCTGGAGACCCTGAAGCTGCCGGCGGTCACCGATGCCTTCCGGGTGGTGAACTCCGATGGGGACGGTCTGGGCGGCCTGATCGTGGACCGCTATGCCGACGTGCTGAGCATCCAGGTGCACAGTCTGGGCATCGCCCAGCGCGTGATGGCCTGGCTTCCGGGCCTGCACCAGCGGCTGGGAACGCGGCGCACGGTCTTCGAGGTGGATCCGGACATTGCGCGGCAGGAGCGGATTGCTCCCACCCTGTTGATGTCCGATCCGGTGCGGGCGGTGAAGATCCAGGAACATGGTCTCCGCTACGAGGTGGACTTTGGCAGCGGGCACAAGACCGGGTTCTTCTGCGACCAGCGGGACAACCGGCGGCGGCTGGCGGATTTCACCGCCGGGCGGCGGGTCCTGGACCTGTGCTGCTATGCCGGTGGCTTTTCGCTGTCGGCACGGGTGATGGGCGGCGCAGCGGAGGTGACCGGCGTGGATCTGGATGAACGCGCCATCGCCCAGGCGAAGCGCAACGCCAACCTGAACTCCGCCCGGGTGGACTGGGTGCATTGCGACGCCTTCAGCTACGCCCGTCAGATGCGCACCGACGGCCGGCGCTTTGACGTGGTCATCCTCGATCCTCCGAAGCTGGTCGGCCTGGAGGAGGACGACTCGGAAGGGCTTCGCCGGTATGAGGACCTCAACATCCTGGGTGCCTCCATCACCGAGCCGGGCGGCCTGCTGGTGACCTGCTCCTGCTCCGGACAGCTCCCAGCCGAGGCATTCGAGGACCTCGTCGTGCGCGGCGTGCACAAGCTGGATCGCCGCCTTCAGATCCTTGACCGCACCGGCCCCGGCTGGGATCACCCCGTGATGTCGAATTGTCCGGAGGGCCGCTACCTGAAGGTCCTCTGGGCCCGCGTGCTGGCCGGGTAGGGAAGGTGGGAGCCGACGTGAGAAGGCCCTGAAGTCCTCCTCCCTGCGCGGAGAGTTTTCCGGTGTCCGGGGCGACAGCGGACCGCAGGGAGGGGAAGCGTGTGCTCATCCCCTCGCCTCCTGCGAACGGGACGAGGTGAGGTCGCCGACTCCACCGCTTGTCTCCGGCAGACGGCTCGCGCAGGGTTGGGGCGCTGCGATGAAACTGATTGCCGTCCTCTCCCTGGCGCTGGTTCCCGGCGCGTGGTTCACACGTCCCCTGGCGCAGGCTGCCGCCGGAGCGCCCACCCTGGTGCCGGCAGACGCCCTCAGCGTGTCCGATCCGGACCTGGAGGTGACGGTATGGGCGCAATCGCCGCAGGTGCGGAATCCCACCAACATGGATTTCGACGGCGACGGCCGGATCTGGGTGGCCGAGGGCATCAACTATCGGGGTCACTACGACCGACAGCCCGCCGGGGACCGCATTGTGATCCTGGAAGACACGGATGGCGACGGACGCGCCGACCGGGACAGCGTCTTCGTGCAGGAGCCCGGACTGCGCGCGCCGATGGGCATCGCGGTTCTGGACAACCGGGTCATCGTGTCCATGGCACCTGACATCCTGGTGTACACGGACGTGAACCGGGACCGGAAGTTTGACCCGGCCGTGGACCGCAAGGAGGTGCTGCTGACCGGATTCAATGGCCGCAAGCACGACCATACCGTGCACAGCGTGACCATCGGACCGGACGGCCAATGGTATTGGAACGTCGGCAACTGCGGCGCGCTGTTCACCGACACGTCGGGCCGTACCTTCCGCATCGGCAGCGCCTACGATCCCACCTACGGCGGTGGCAAGGCGGACCTGGGCTGGGAGCCCACCAAGATCGCCGGACAGCGCAGCGATGACGGCCATGTCTGGGTCGGCGGTTTTGCAGCCCGGATGAACCCCGACGGGTCCGGGGTTCGCATCATCGGACACAATTTCCGCAACAGCTACGAGCAGGCTGTGACGTCCTTTGGCGACGTCTTCCAGAATGACAACGACGATCCCCCCGCGTGCCGCACCGCCTTCCTGCTGGAGTCGGGCAACGCGGGATTCTGCTCCGCGGACGGCCAGCGTTCCTGGGGCGCGGATCGGCGTCCGGGCCAGAGCGTGCCGGTGGCCGAGTGGCGTCAGGAGGATCCGGGCACCATGCCGCCGGGCGACGTGTACGGGGGCGGATCACCCACCGGCATCGCCTTCATCGAGGAGAGCGCCCTGGGTCCGAAATACCGGGGACTGCTGCTGAGCTGCGAGCCGGGCCGCAATGTGGTTTTCGGCTACCTGCCCAAGCCGCAGGGGGCCGGATTCGAGCTGAAGCGCTTCGACTTTCTGACCAGCAACCGGGAGGGCGAATTCTCGGGAACGGATTTCAAGGGGGGACGAAACGAGAAGCGCGAGCTGAAGACCCTGTTCCGTCCGAGCGATGTCGGTGTGGGCGCGGACGGTGCCATCTACGTGGCGGACTGGTTCGACGCCCGGGTGGGTGGGCACTCGGACTGGGACGAAACCATGTCCGGAGCGATCTACCGGATCGC
>JAFLEG010000056.1 GCA_017302195.1 Verrucomicrobiota bacterium | reverse complement strand
AGTTGGAACCCGGACAAACCTCCTGCTAGCATTCCCCCGCGTAACCCGCGGCGGAACGAATGCGGCTGCAACTGATCGGAACCACGGAACTCCGTGATGCCACGGGGCGAGACTGCACGCCGCGGTCGGCCAAGGCACGCGCGATTCTCGCCCTGCTGGCCCGTGTTCCCGAACGCCGCCGCACCCGGCGCTGGCTGGAAAGCCGGCTCTGGTCTGACCGCGGCGCCGAACAGGCCAGCGGCTCGCTGCGCCAGGCGTTGATGGAGATCCGCCGCGCCCTCGGCCCCGAGGCTGATCGGCTGACCGCCGACCGCGAATACGTCACCTTCACCGGCCTGACCACCGATCTGGAAGACGACCCCGCCGGGGTCGCGCGGGCACTGGCCCAGGGACGCGAGTTCCTGGAAGGCCTCGACGTAGCCGACGACGAGTTCGAGGACTGGCTGCGCGACGAGCGCCAGCGCCTGACCGGTATCACCTCTCGCCAGGCGAGCGGCGGCTTCTCGTTGGCCCCCACGCCGCTGTTGCTCTCGGCCCGCGACCTGCCCGGCGGCCATGGTGAGACCGAGGGTGAAGCGCACCTGTCCCGCCGCGAGGAACACCACCAGCGAGGCCAGATTGCTGGTGAGGTTCATGACCTTGGTGTGTGCCGTTGCGCCCAGCAGGTCGCGGCCCATCACCAGCACGCAGGCCATCATCCAGAAGGAGCCTGTCCCGGGTCCAAAGAAGCCGTCGTAGAATCCCAGGAGCAGTCCGGACCCGATGGCAAAGGGCCGGAACGCCATCCGGGCGGGACGGACGCTCGCGCCGAGGTCCGGTTTGAGCAGAAAGGTGAGGGCGATGACGGCCAGCAGGATGGGAACTGCCGGCCGCAGCAGGTCCGGGTTCACCCGCTGGACGCTCCAGGCCCCGCCTGCCGCGCCCACCAGCGTCGCCACGATGCCCGGAATCCAGTCCCCGCCTTTGAGCAGCCCATGCCGGGCATAGCGGGCCGTGGCCAGCGCGGTGCCCCACGACGACTGGAATTTATTCGTCCCGAGGGCCTCTGCCGGCGACAGCCCGGTGGCGAGCAGGACCGGCACCGTGATCAACCCTCCGCCTCCGGCGATGGCATCCACATACCCCGCCACCAGTCCGGTTGCGAAGAGCGCGAAATACCAACGGTCATCCACGCCGCGGATCGTGCGGAGGGCTGTGGCAAAAGCGAAGGGGGTTTTCCCCAACCCCGCGGGAATTGCGAAGCGCCGGGCACCGGGAAGGCCCTCATCGCCGGTCAGGGCCTGCCGCCGCCTGCCCGGGCGGCGTCCACCGCCGGGTCAGCACCCGCCGGAGCATGGGCTCGAAGGTGGGGAGTGGTTCGCTGGGATAGTCCGGATCAAAGGAGACCTCGTCGTACCGGGCGCAAAACTCGGCCGTTCGGTCGAAGTGGGGGTGTCCGCGGTGGACTTCCCGGCCGTTGGGATCAATGCCCACGTGGCTTCCGTAGAAATAGGTTTGAAACAGCGGATGATGCAGCAGCATCCAATGGTTGGCGTCGCTGATGAACGGATGCAGCACCGAGGCGATGACTTCGCCGTGGTTGAGCGGACCCAGGGCCTCGCCGACATCATGCAGCAGGGCCACCACCACATACTCCTCGTCGCGGCCGTCGCGGAGCGCCCGGGTGGCCGCCTGCAGCGAGTGGGTGAGGCGGTCCACCGGATACGCCTCGTCGCCGCCGAGGCTCTGGAGCAGGCGCAGCAGCAGGTCGGGCAGGTGGGCGAGATTCTGCTCATGCACGCGCTTCAGCACCGCGAAGTCATCGCGGGTCATGTCATCCATGCGCCGGAAGTGCATCTTGCCCGGCAAGGCATCGCCGTCGGGAACGGGAGCGTTGGAGGAGGCGGCCATGGCAGCGTGGAGATCGTGCGCCGTCATTTAATCCCGCGGCCCTCCGGGAAGTCAAAGGTCCCCCGCGCCGGACCCTGGTTCAGACACCGGGAGTGGCCGCAGCGAGCCTGATGGAGCCTCCGGAGCGGCGTACTGCGGGATGAGGCCGGTGATGGGGGATGCTATCGGCGCAGGCGGAAGAATCGGACGGGACGCGCCGCGTCCTCCGGGAAGTCCACCGCGGGGGATGCCCCCGGGGTCCACGACAGCACCGGCATCCAGTCCGAGAGGTTGGGGCTCTCCTCCAGGATCCAATCCCCGGCAGCGCCCTCCAATCCCTCGACTCTGAAGCCTGAATCGCCCCGAGGCAGGAGCCGCAGGCCGGGAGTCACGGCGTCGGGGGTGAACTCAAGGGCGAGGCGGAAACCGGTCGTGCCGGCCATCTCCCCGTCCACGGCGATGGCGTAGTCCGCGCCCGAGCGGACGGCGAACCGCAGTGGAGCTCCGCCGGTGCCGGCAACGGCCGATGCCACCTCGCGCAGCGCTCCGACCTCGCTGCCGGAGTATGCGGCCAGCAGCAGGGAGGTCTGGATGTCGGACACCGAGACCACGGCTTCGCCGTCCGCCGGCGCCCGCCACGCATACCACACCGAACGGCCGCCGAACCCACCGGCATGATGCGGTTCTCGAAACTCGCGGGTCGAAAGCCAGTTGCCGCCATCCGCCACGGGTGCGGAGCCGTTGAGCCGCATCCGTTGGCTGAAGTCGTCATTGGCCGGACGCGTCCGCAGGGCGAGCTCCATTGCGAACTCCTGTCCCGGGGCCTCCAGGGAGCCCACCAGGATCCACAGGGTCTCGCCACGCGCCACGCGCAACTCCATCGGAGCGGTGGTGTCCGCATGGAGGTAGCCCACGGAGGCAAGGCTCGTCGCGGCGGGTTCCGTGCCGCGGTACAGCGCCACGGCATGCGTGGTGCGGAGGTTCCGCAGTCTCAGCAGCAGGTCACCGTCCTCGGGAGCCTCCCAACGCCACCAGACGGTGTTGAAGAAATTGTCCGACGGGAACGGCTCTCCGGCTTCCCGCCCGGCCCCGAGAGTGGAGCCGCTGACCGACACCGAAGGGCCGGAGAGGCGTTCCGCCCCGGACATCCGGTCATTGGCCGGCAGGGGCAGGAGCCGCCACTGCCATCGGAGGTCGGCCCGGTCGTCAAAGCCGCTGACGTAGGCCAGTTGGAGGGGAATTCCGGACCGCACCGCGTAAAACCGCGGACCTGGCAGGAAGGGCGGCGGATTCCCGATGGCTGGCACGACGGCCAGATGGCCCAGGCTGCTCCCGGTCATGGGACGCACCGAGGTGGGGGGTGCGTTGTTGTCGGGGAAGGAAATCTCCAGCACTCCATCCTGATTCGGGGTCCAGGTCCACCAGGCCGATGCGATCACCGGATAGTCGTTGCCGTAGCCGGGTTCCGCCGCTTCAAGCCCGGCAAGGACCACGCTGGCGGTGACGTCGCCCCCTGTGCCGGAAAGCATCAGGCGCTGCGCGAACCGGTCGTTGACGGCAGGCGGATGGAACGCCCAGACCAACTCGAATGCCGAACCTCCGGAATCCGCGCCGGCATCCATCACCGCAAGCCGGTACCGGGTCCCGGCGGTCACTTCCCAGGTGCCCAACTGGAGGTTGCTGAACACCGAACCCACGTGCTTCGGCACCAGGGTTAACGCGCTCGGATCGGTGCCCGTGAAGAGGGCCATCTCCACGAATCCGCCGAGGCCCTGCGGAGTGGCAACCAGAAGGCCGTCTGCGGATGCCGTCCAATCGAACCAGACGTCACCGCTGGAGTTTCCGGGGATGTCGGGCAGCGCGCCGGTGGTGTTTGATGCCAGCGCACCGCGATCGCCCTCCATCGGTACGGCGCTGGCGGGCGTGTCATTCACAGGTGCAATCCGGAATCCCCGCGGCTCCACGGGGACCTGGTCTCCGGCGACTGTCTCCAGCACGGCCTGCACCTCGTGGTACCCCGGGGGGCGTCCGGTCCAGACATGCTGCCAGGGCGGGGCGGTGACGGTGGCGATCAGTGTCTCGCCCTCGAGGTACCGGACGCGGGCCACGGTGTCAGGGGCCTCGGACGTCTCGACGCGGAGCAGCACCGGCGAGCCTGCGGTGAACAGCTCGTTCTCCCCGGGAGAGGCGAAGGTGGTGGTGGTCAGGCGGCCGTGGAGCGTGCCGGAAAACACCGCCCCGACGGCTGAAGTGGGTGCGGAGAGCCGGATCCAACAAGGGGCATCGGGGCTTACCGCGTAATGGAAGCCGGCACCGGCGGCCTGGGCCGGTGTCGCGCGCAGGCTCGCAAGCTGGGCTCCGGTATAGACGCCGGGCCGAAGCCCCGCGGGTGGGGCGAGTTGCAGGATCCCCCGTGCCGGTGCCACCCAGCGATACCAGATCGTTGCCTCCTGGCGGAGCGTGATGGGTGGCTCCCCCGCTTCCAGGCTGGCCCCGGACCAGGTGATCCCGTGGGTGAAGTGACGTCCGGACAGCGTTTCCGCGTCTGCAAATGCGTCGTTGGAGGGCGCCACCCGAACCTGCACCGGGGGCGAAAAGGTCACCACGTTCTCCCGATTGGTGGCCACCGCCTGGATTTGATGCACGCCGGGCGGAAGAAGCAGCGGAGGCGCAGCGAATGGCGGTGAGGTGGCCGTGGCCAGGTTGGTCATCCGCAGGAGTCCGGGGTTGGCCAGGATGCGCCGGTAGGTCACCGACAGCCAGTCACCATCGCGATCCGGTTGCGGTGCCGTGACCGTCAGCGTCAGGGGGACGCCCGAGGGCACGACGGTGCCGTTGGTCAGCCCGACCAGATCCAGCGTGGAAAGCCTCAGGCTCAGGGCAAACCCCGGGATCCCCGTTGGGCCGAACGGCTGGATCTGCCCCTCCGCACCGGACTGGTCCACGGCGATTCGGTACCGGGTGCCTGCGGTCACTGAAAACCGCTGACCGGGAAACAGCGGATTGGGTGTTCCCGCCGGGGCGACCCGGACCAGAGTCCCGTGGGAGTCGCCGCGGAAAAGGGCGAAGGGCAGGAGCAGCGCCTCCACCTCCAGCAATCCGTCGGCGGGTGAAGTCCACTGCCACCAGACCGTCCGTCCCGCGGTGAAGCTGCTCAGCCGTTGTTCCCCGGGTTCGGATGTGGCCAACCAGTTGGTGCCCCGTGCCAGGGCGAACATGGCGGAACCCAGGTCCTCCGCCGCGGCCAGTGCATCGTTGAGGGGACGCCGCTCGAAGACATGCTCCAGCACAAAGCCGGTGGGGCCTGGGGCCCCGAAGACCGACTGGCGGACCCGAATCAGAATGGATTCATCGGCCTCCAGTTCGATGGCCGTCCAGTCAGACTGGAAAACGGCCCGGTGAAGCACCTCCAGGCTGGACTCGGACTCGCCCCGGGCAAACAGCACCTCCACCCTGTGGCGATCGGCGGTGCCCTCGGTCGGCAGCGCCTGCACCCGCAGGCCGCCCGCGGCCGGGGCGGTGAACCGATACCAGACCGACCGTTCAGTACCGACCGCCCAGGGCTCCTGCGGATCGTCGGTGGCGAGATCATTGCTTCCCTCGAGCACCCCGTGTTCCGGGACAAGGTCCAGTGCCTGCGCCACCCGGTCGTTTGGTGGCGGCCTGCGATACAATGCGCGCAGCGTGACCGTGGACCCGGCCGTGAGGTCGTTGGGCGCCTCCAGCCGCAGGCGGTACCGGGCGCCTCCCAGGACCGGAATCTCGAGCGATCTCGAGGGACCCGCGATCACGGCGAGGGAGTCCAGTTGATCGCCGGCAAAGAGCATCAATGACATCCGCTCCTCGGTTCCCCAACCCCCTTCGATCCACACGTTCCAAACTCCCCCTTCGGGAGGGAGGAACTCGAACCAGCGGGTTCCGTTTCCGAATCCGGCAGTGCCCGGCTCCCCGGACTCCACGGTGGCAAAGTCCCCGGGGAAGGATTGATGAACGGGTTCCGCGGTCAGAAGCACCGGCTGTCCAAAGGCATCCCCGACAGCCGTGGAACGGAACTCCATCTGCAGGGAAGCCCAGTCCCTCGGCAGTTCGGACAACCGGGTCAGGCGTATGTGGTAGTCGAGTCCCGCCTCAACGCGGTAGGCCTCGGGGAGCGAGGGCAGCGCCACTTCGGAGTCGCGTGGCGCGGGCACCAGGCGTCCCGGGTCGATTCCGCGAAACACCTCGGCCAACGCGGTGGGACTGCCTCCGGGCTGGGTGCCGGCGCCCAGAAACAGCCAGCCCGACGCCGGTGCCCGGTAGCGCCACCAGACGGTGTCCTCGCTGCCGCCCGCCGCAGTGGGTGGTTCCCCCGGCTCCCGCGTGGCGGTTGAAAAATCAGCGCCCAGGACCGCCGGGTGCCCTGAGACCGCGGGGGCATCGGCAAAGGTGTCGGCTCCTGCCGCCACGGTGACGGGAATCTCCGCAGACGGATGGAGGTCCCCCCCGGCCGTCACCCCCACGATGGAGAGCCGATACCGTCCCGGTGGCAGCGGAGGTAGGGCCATTTGCTCCAGCACGGGCCCCTCCATGCCCGTCGGAAGCACCCTCAAACGATCCAGGCCGGCGGGGACCGATTCCAGCCGCAGTTCAATGCGTTCCCCGGCGGCAAACCGGCTGCCCGGTGCCGGCGAGACGATGCGGAGTGTCGAAAGGGTCACCACGGCCTCGACCGGACCGGCATGGCCGGCACCTGGCGCCGTCGCGACAATCTGGATCGCTTCTCCGGCCTTCACGGGGAACGGTTGGCCCGTGGGGACGGTCGGCATGGGTTCGAGCGCGTCGAGCGCACCGCCACGGAACCATTGCAGAAAACCGCCGGAACTCTCCACCGATCGCATCGTGGCGAGTCCCGTGGCGGGCGGGGTCCATTCCCACCAGACCGTGGGGCTCTGCTCAGCTCCCGGAGTTTCCGGTTCCCCGGCTTCGCGGGACGCCCCCGCGGTGTGTCCCCGGAGGATCGCCTGATGGCCATCCAGACGGGTGCGTTCCGCGAACGAGTCGTTCTCCGGAAGCGGAAGGAACTGGATGTGGAAGCTCGCGACGTGGGGAGCCGGTTGGGGCGCTCCGGGGTCGGTCCACTGGCTTGCAGCGATGGCATACCGAACGCCCTCCTGGACGCGGACGGGAGGCAGGGTGCCATCGCCGACACGTGATCGGGCTTCCAGTTGAAGCGCTGCCAGCGAGTCCCCACGATAGACTGCCAGTGCGGGGAATCCGGCCTTCGGTGTGATCAGGAGCGAGCCGTCCCCGGGGGCGGTCCACTCCCACCATGCCGATGCCGCGGAAACCCGGGGAGGTTCCGCATGTTCCGGTTCACCAGGCTCGGTGGACGCATCCACCAGGTACACGGGAATGGTGGCGGACGCTTCCGGCACCGCGATCCGGTGGACGAACGAATCGTTGTCCGGACCGGCCGCGACCATGGAACAGGAGCTGAGCAGCAGCCCGAGGGCGGCGGAACGAAACTGGCGGTCGGGCGGTGCTGGGTCCACAGATCGAGGCGGGATGGCTGTTGTTGGCCCATTCCGGGAGCCGGGCAGCGCGTCCTCCGGAAGGTCACCGCCACCGGTAGCCGAAGAGCAGCGGCAATTCAATGACCGGTTCCGCACGTGTCGTGACGCATTCAGGGGGGCGGCGTTGTTCGGGCGACGGCGGACAGGGCTGGACGGCCTGAGGGATGTGGTGAAGCGCACCCCCCGGCAAGAACGGCCGCAACTTGGACAAGAAATGCAGAGTCGGTCGGACGGCCCCGATCACACTGGGGCCGCATGAACACGACCCCTGTCCGAAAGAACCTTCACCGGAACCTGATGGCGCTCCCGGGTCTGGCCGCCGCGGCCGGCACCGCGCTGGCGGTGACCGACTCGATGTCCACGGCCATCTCCCCGGTCAGCAACCCGATCTACTTCGAGAGCGCCCTGATCCAGAGCGAGGTGCGGCCGATCTACATGCACCATCAGATTGACGACGGCTTCATCGGCGGCAACGCCAACCTCTACGCACTCCAGCTCCGGTGGGCGGTCACCGAGCGCCTGGCGATCATCGCCACCAAAGACGGCTACATTGACCTGAATCCCGAGGCGATTCCCGGGGCGGATGGATGGGCTGACGTCGCTGCGGGCGTGAAGTATGCCGTGGTGAAGGATGAGGCCCGCGCCCTGGTGATCACCCCGGGCCTGACCTTTGAAATCCCGCTCGGTCAGGAAAAGGTCTTTCAGGGAAACGGGGACGGCCTGTGGAACGTCTTTGTCTCGGGGATGAAGGGATGGGGCAATCTGCACCTCAGTGGCAACGCGGGCTTCAACGTTCCGAACAACACCGACGAGGAGACCGCCAACTTCCACGCCAGCCTGCAGCTCGATTACCATCTGAGCCGCTGGTTCATCCCCCTGGTGTCGTTCAATTCATTCACCACCCTGAACGCGCCCGATGACTCGGAGTTTGGCGCCCAGGGGTTCGATACCGAGGGATTCGACCTGATCAACTTCGGCAGCGGATCGGCCAAGGGCATCACCCAGGCCGCAGTGGGTGTGGGGTTTCGCTCCCGGGTCCTGGAAAGCCTCGACTTCGGCTTCGCCTACGAGTGGGGCATCACGGAGACCCCCGATATCTTCTACCAGCGCGCCACGGTGGACGCCATCTGGCGCTTTTGAGCGGCTCCGCCGACCCGGCCGGCCATCGCAGGGGGCGAGGTCCGGGCCGGAGTCCCGAAGGACTGCCGGCGCAGACGTCGCCCCCCGCAGCAGCGGACCCGGATCATCGCCGGGCACGGTCCGGCGCCGCAAATCTGGGGAATGCTCATGCCGCGGCAGGGACGAGATCCGCACTGCGGGCGCGGATCAGTTGCTGCAGGTGAGCCCGGCGCCGGGCGGCCCGCACCTTCTCATCGAAGAGCGCCGGGAAGACCAGCAGCGGATGGGCCTCCAGCCACGCCAGGGCCGCGGCCTCGTTGGCGGCGCGCCGGATGGGCGCGGCCAGCAGGGGCGAGTCCACGCCGGCGAGGGCGTTCTGGAGCATCCGGTTCTTTAACCGCTCCAGGTCATTCTCCCCGGTCCGCGAAAACGGCGCGGGGGGGTCCGTCCGCACTCCGAATCGCTCCGGAGCCGGCGGCAGGATGTTGTCTCTCAGTTTCATACGTTCTTTCTTCATCTTCGTTCAGATTCCGGAGCCGTCGATGAACGATCCGGAAAACAAAAAACCCACGATTGCCGGGCAACCGTGGGTTCCAAAATCTGGTGTCGGTGTTGCCTACTCCGAACCTCCCACGTCGCCCCCGATCCCGGCTTTCGGCCAGGAACCCGGCGCCACGACCTGCAGGCCGCGCTGAAAGCAGCGCGTCGCGGTCATCATCATGTGGCGGCCAACGAGGTTCATATCGTCAGGGAGGAACTTAGCGATTTTCGGGCAGCGGCGTCAATTCTCATTCCGATTACGGCAATGGTGAAACGTTCGGGCACCCAGGCGATGGCGGCGGCATGCCTCGCCGGAGAGGCCTCACACGAAGGACGCAAAGGAACTCCGGGTCTGATCAATGGCGCATCGCCGCGCACGCTCATGCTCATCCGACGCCGTTGCAGACCCGGTACGAGCCGCTCCGCAGTCGAGCGATGGCCCATTCCAGATCGGGAAGCGGCCTCGCCCACGGGAATGCCCACCTCTGTATCCTTGGTGTGAGACTGTTTCCCGCTGTTCGGAGGGGTCGGGCGTGGATTCTCCTCGCCACCGGGAGTCCGGCTTCCAACCTCGCTGCGTGAGCGTGCCCACCTCCGAGGACGAACGACTGCTGCGGCAACTGGGGTATCAGCCGGAACTGGCCCGGCGGATGAGCGGGTTCTCCAATTTTGCCATCTCCTTTTCGATCATCTGCATCCTGGCGGGCGGGATTACCTCGTTTCATGTCGGACTCTGCGGCGCCGGCGGCGCCGGCATCGCGCTGGGCTGGCCGCTGGTCTGTCTCTTCTCCCTGGCGGTGGCGGCGACCATGGCGCAGGTGGCGTCGGCCTTTCCCACCGCCGGCGGGCTGTATCACTGGGGCAGCCTGCTGGGCGGACGCGCCTGCGGCTGGGCGACCGCCTGGTTCAATCTGTCCGGACTCATCACCGTGGTCGCCGCGGTCAACGCCGGCACCTACGACTTCGCCACCGCCGCCTTTGGGCTCGTCCCGCAGGGTCCCAACGCCGAGGCGGTCCGGACCGCCGTCATCGTCGGGATGACCTTGTCCCAGGCCCTGCTCAATCACTTTGGCATCCGGTGGACCACCCGCCTCACCGATCTCAGCGGCTGGCTGATCCTGGCGCTGACCGCGCTGATGATCGTATCGCTGCTGGCGGCCACCCGCACGCTGGAGTGGTCGCGGCTCTGGACGTTTGCCAACTTCAGCGGACTCCCGGAGGAGGCGCCGGTTTTCCCCCGGCAATCCAGCCTGCCATGGCTGTTCGCCCTCGGATTCCTGCTGCCGGCCTACACCATCACCGGATTCGACGCCTCCGCGCACACCTCGGAGGAGACCCTGGATGCCGCGCGCAACGTGCCCCGGGGCATCGTGCGGTCGGTGTGGGTGTCGGGCGTCTTCGGGTGGCTCATGGTCTGCGCGCTGCTCCTGGCCATGCCGGACCTGCGACAGGGGGCGGCCCAGGGGGCGGCGGTGGTGCCGTGGATCCTGCGGGGCGCCCTCCCGCCCTTGCTGGCCACCGGACTGCTGCTCGGGATTGTGTTGGTGCAATATCTCTGCGGGCTGGCCGCGCTGACCTCGGCGTCGCGGATGACCTTTGCCTTTGCGCGGGACGGCGGATTGCCGGCGTCCGGCTGGCT
Organism: Verrucomicrobiota bacterium; assembly: GCA_017302195.1. Taxonomy (GTDB): domain Bacteria; phylum Verrucomicrobiota; class Verrucomicrobiia; order Limisphaerales; family UBA9464; genus UBA9464. The sequence continues at coordinate 1,007 of JAFLEG010000056.1, read as the reverse complement.
GCGTCGGGTGAGCCCCGTCACCCGATCGCCCTCGGTGGCGGTCTGGGCCACCGCCGCCGCGGGGGTCGCCTTCACCGTCCTGGTGCCGTACACCACCATCGCCGCGGTCTGCACCGTGCTGCTTTACATCAGCTACGTGCTGCCGATCGGGGCCGGACTGATCGCCTATGGGCGATCCTGGACGCGCTTCGGGCCGTGGCGGCTCGGGGCCGCGTATCGTCCGCTGGCGGCCCTGTCCGTCGTCGGCTGCCTCTTCCTTCTCGTCATTGGCGTGCAGCCGCCCAATGCCCTGGCACTGCACATCGTCGGCGGGGTGATCGTGCTGCTGGTGGTGGTGTGGTTCGGCTTCGAGCGCCGCCGCTTCCAGGGCCCCCCCATGATCCGCCAGGTCCCGTGAGAACGGCTGTTCCCGTCTCCACTATTCGCGTCCATTGGCGTCCATTCGTGGTTGCGCGCACGGCTCGGGCGGAGCCTCGCCCCACCCAAGGGCAGAGATTCGCCTTCCCCGTGCTCAAAAATCCGCCTTGTCAGAGCCGCCTTCGCTGGTAGCGTCCGCGCTCCTTTTATGAAGGCAGATACGCATCCGAAGAACTACCGGCCGATGATTTTCCGCGACTCGGCGTCCGGACAATCCTTCCTCACCCGGTCCTGCGCCAACACGGCGCTGACGGCGAAGTGGGAGGACGGCCAGGAGTATCCGCTCTACCTGATGGGCATCAGCGGCTTTACCCACCCGTTCTACACCGGGCAGCAGAAGTTCGTGGATACCGCCGGCCGCGTGGACAAGTTCCAGCAGCGCGCCGCCAAGACCGCGGAGATGCAGGCCGCCAAGGCCGCCGTGGGTTCCAAGAAGAAGAAGTAGCGGCTCCGCTGAAAACCGCCCGCCGTCCGGATTTCCCGGCGGCGGGCGGTTTTGCTTTTCCCGGGAGCCCAAAGGCTCCGATCACCGATCACCGATCACTGGTCACTGGTCACTGGTCACTGGTCACTGGTCACTCCATGGATCT
>JAFLEG010000558.1 GCA_017302195.1 Verrucomicrobiota bacterium | reverse complement strand
TCGGAAATCCGCACCCAGTGGGCGGAGTGGATGGTCTTCCGGGACGGCGCGCCGGAGGGGGAATCGCCGGCCGAGGTTTCCGCCCGGGCCGATCGCCTGGTGGCCCGGCTGCGCGAGGCCACCGGAGATGCCCTGATCTTTTCCCACGGCCATTTCCTGCGGGCACTGGCGGCCCGATGGCTGCGGTTGCCCCTGAGTTCCGGCGCCCACTTCATCCTGGCGCCGGCGGCGATCTCGATCCTGGGATACGAACACGGCAATCGTGCGGAGCCGGCACTGATCCGGTGGAACGACCACGCCGGGACCGGACCGGTCAACAGCCACGGATAGGATCGCGTTTCCGTCCAGCCAGGAGGGACGAGCTTCGCGAGTCCCCATATCCATCGGCTGCATAATGTGCCACGATTCCCCAACCGATGGCCTCCGTTCCATGAACGTTTGCCCACGAGCTTTGGATTTCCCGTTCCCGGGGAATGGACCGACGCCCCGGCCATCGGCCATGGGTCAGTCCTCCTTCGTCAGGGGTGCGGCGGTGCTGGTCTGGATCCTGGTGTTGGCGACCGGAGCCGGGCCGGCGCTGGCCCAGTTTCCGGCGGCTCGGACCGTGTGGCAGATTGGGCGGGACGATCTGCCCGAGGTGGCGCCTTACCTGCCGGCGGGGGAGTTCAGCGTGGAGAATGGACGGAACGACGCGGCGCCCGGTCGGGTGACGCGGGTGCCCGGGGATCCACTCTACGACGCAAATCCTGCGGCCAACCCGTCCGCCGATGATGACTTCTACTTTGCCGGAAGCTACGCAGCGGGCTTCAACGGCCTGACCACGCTGTTGCGGGTTCCCGGTGACGAGCCGGCGGTAGCCTGGGAGCGGGCTCACACCCACAGCGATTCCACCAACCGGGTGCATGTCACGCTCGCAGAGAGCCAGGTGGGACCCGGAACCCTCTTCCGGCTTTCCATCGAGTTTGCCACCGGCGGGCTGCTGCTCCAGGGGGTCCCGCAACCCGGAGTCGGTACCCACGACCTGGCGATCCGGTTCCGGAACGGCGCCGGGCTGTCCACCGAGCTGGCCCGTGTCCTGGTGACCACCCCGACCAACCTCCAGATCGGGTTTACCGGCACCTCCGTTCGCGCCACGCCGGGCGGCAACACGGTGGAGCTGGTGCGCACCGGCCCTGTGGGGGCCGGAGTCGCCGGATGGATCGTGTACGACCATCTCCGGCTTGAGGCGATCCCGGTGCGGACGCTCTGGCAGATCGGCCGGGATGACCTGCCCACGGTGGCGCCGTATCTGCCCGCGGGGGAGTTCAGCGTCGAAAACGGGCGGAACGATCCGAGGCCCGGGCAGGTGACGCGGACACCCGGGGACCCGCAATATGACGCGAACCCTGCGGGCAATCCGGCGGCCGATGACGACTTCTATTTCGCGGGCAGCTATGCCGCGGGATTCAATGGCCTGGCGGCGCCGCTCCTGGTTCCCGGCGATGAGCCGTCCGTCGCCTGGGAACGGGCGCATACCCACGCCGATCCCACCAACCGGGTGCACTTCCTGCTGACGGACGGCCAGACCGGGGCCGGGACCCGGTTTCGGCTCTCCGTGGAGTTTGTCACCGGGGGCCTGTTGCTCCAGGGGGTGCGGCAGCCCGGAATCGGCCAACACGACCTGGCGATCCGCTTCCGGAATGGGGCGGGCGGCGCCGCGGAGCTTGCCCGCATCCGCGTGACGGAACCGACCCACCTCGTGGTGGAGTTCACCGGGGCGACGGCGCTGCCCAGCCCGGGGGGCAATACCCTGGAGCTGGTAAGGACCGGTCCGGTGGGCGCCGGCGTCGCGGCATGGCTGGTGTACGATCATCTCCGGCTGGAGATGGTGTCTTCAGACAATACCGCCCCGGTGTTGGCCCGGGTTCCGGACCTGATCGTGAACGAGAGCATCCCGCTGACGATGGATCTGGCGGCCTCGGATGCCGATCTGCCGGCCCAGTCGCTGACCTTCAGCCTGGTGAGAGGGCCCGTGGGTCTGACGGTCAGCAGCGGGGGACGGCTGAACTGGACTCCGGCGGAGATTCAGGGGCCTTCCACGAACCGGGTGGAGATCCGGGTGACGGACAACGGAACTCCGTCCCGCTCCACCACGCAGGCCTTCCAGGTGACCGTCCTGGAGGTGAATCGTCCCCCGGCGCTGGCGGCGATCCCCGATCAGACGATTGAGGATCTCTCCCCGTTCCGCTGGCTGTTATCGGCCACCGATCTGGACCTTCCCCCGCAGGCGCTGGACTGGACGCTGGTCCGGGGGCCGCAGGGTCTCGCCGTGTCGTCCGCCGGGGAGGTGCGCTGGACGCCCGGACGGACCTTCGAGGGCACGACCAACGTCGTCACCGTCGGGGTGGCCGACAACGGATCGCCGCGGCGGGTCGCCATGGCAGCCTTTCGCATCGTGGTGCGGAAGGTCGCGACCTCGGCTGACTTCTCCGTCCGGACCGTGATCGCGGCCCAATCCTCGCCCTGGGATCTGGCCTGGGGTCCCGACGATCACCTGTGGTACACGGAGCGAACGGCGGGGCGGGTGTCCCGCGTGCATCCCGCGACCGGCGTGAAGCAGATCCTGCTGACGTTGGGACCGGCCATGGTGCAGTCCGCCGGCCAGGATGGACTGCTGGGACTCGCGATTCATCCCGACTTCCATTCGGGCCGCCCGTTTGTCTATCTGGTGTACACGTACCAGTCCCTGAGCAGCACCGTGCGCCGCACCCGGATCGCCCGCTACCGCTTCAACGCCACCCTTGCGGTGCTGGAGGATCCGGTGACCGTGCTGGAGGGCATCCCGGGCAGCGACGACCACAACAGCGGACGCCTCAGCATCGGTCCCGACCAGCGTCTGTACTACACCGTGGGCGACATGGGCGCCGGACAGTTTGCCAACCTGGGCCGGGTCAATCACGCGCAGGATCCGGACGTCCTGGAGGGCAAGGTGCTGCGTCTGAATCTGGAGGCGGAGGCGGGTTCCTGGATCCCGGACGACAATCCCTTCACCGACCGGTCCGGAAATCCCACCGCGTTGTTCACGCTGGGCCACCGCAACGTGCAGGGCCTGGTCTGGGCCGACATGGGCGGCGCGCCGCGGCTTTACGCCTCGGAGCACGGGCCGTTCAGCGACGACGAAATCAACCTCATCGAAAGGGGACGAAACTACGGATGGCCGGCGGTGGTGGGCTTCTGCGACGGCAATTACGATGGCCGGACCACCGGCGGATTCACCATCGGGAGCGAGGTGGAGAACTGCCGCAACCTGGATGTGCGCGAGCCGCTGTACTCGCTGTTCCCGGCCGCTGAACCGCCGTCCGGAGGTCACTTTCTCACCTGGCCTTCGGTGGGACCTTCCGGAATGGACGTCTATGCCTCGGACGCCATCCCCGGGTGGCGCCACTCGCTGCTGGTGACCACGCTCAAGAGCGGCACGATCCTGCGCTTCAAGCTGAACGGCGACGGGAGTGCGATCGTGTCGGAGGCAATGCCGTATTTCCAGGGATTGGGCCGCTACCGGGATCTGGTGGTCTCGCCCGACGGACGCAGCCTCTATGTGGCCTGCGATTCCTCGGGCACGACCAGCGGACCCACCGGCGGCGTGGTCACCACGCCGCCCAACCCGGGAAGCATTCTCGAATTCCGCCACCTCGGCCGCGCGCCGTAGACGGATCCATGCAGCCGGTTTGGGATCCGCGGGGACGACGAGCAGGTTGTTGACCTGGGGCGGACGGGTCGGACTGGACCCCGAC
>JAFLEG010000557.1 GCA_017302195.1 Verrucomicrobiota bacterium | reverse complement strand
TCCAGTTGGTCGAGGAGGAGAAGCTCCGGCTCTCGGATCCCCTGTCGCTATGGTTTCCGGATTTCCCCAATGCCAAGGCCATCACCCTCGACCACTTGCTGACGCACACCAGCGGCAGCTACAGCTTCCAGGCCGATCCGGCCTTCCGGGCTCGGTCGGGTTACCAGTCGCCCGAAGAGCTGATTGCGGTGGCCGTCGGACATGGCAATGGCTTCTGTCCCGGAGAATATTGGTCGTACTCCAACACCGGATACGTCCTGCTCGGCCGGATCGTTGAAGGCGTCGAGGGGCGTCCGTTCCACGCGGTGGTGAATTCCCGGATCGTGGACCGCCTTCACCTCGGGAACGCGCGCGCCCTGGCACCCCGGGAAGAGCCGGAGGGTTTGGCCATTCCCAACCCGTCAGACCCTGGGGAACAACAGCGTCGGACCTCCGTCTCCACGCCATATGCCGCGGGTGCGGTCGTCTCCTCGGCGGAGGATCTCGTGCGCTTCTGGCACGGGCTGCTTTGCGGACGCCTGCTGAAGACCGCTACGGTCCGCGACCAGTTCCAGCGGCTGTATCCAATGTTCGGCGGAGGCACCTTCTATGGCCGCGGGGTCATGCTGTACGACGTACCCGGCCAGTCAGGCGTCCGGGCCTGGCTCGGCCACAGCGGCGGCGCCCCAGGCACCAAGGCTCTGGTGGCGTATGCCATGGACTCCGGGGCGTTCATCGCCGTGCTGCTCAACGCCGATGGGTCCGCCGAGGCGACCGCCCACCTTCTGTTGAGCACCCTGCAGGGCGCCGGGTCAAAGTGAAACCAGGTTCGTAAATCCTCCGTAGGCCATGCGTTTGCAGTCCACCAGGCCCTTGGTCTCCTCGCACATGGCGGCGACCCGCGGGTCGGCCATGATCTTTCGGTTGGCCGCGTCCCGCTGCCGGCGGGTCTTGAAGATGGCCCAGGAAAACACCACCACCTCATCCGGCCGGGCCTTGATCAGCTTCGGGAACGGGATCATGGACGGCGCCGCCGGATCCTCGAGGATGCACTCGCGGTACTCCAGCGCGCCGTGATCCCTCCAGATCCGCCCCGCCTTGGTGGCGACGCGTTTGTAGTCGGCCAGGCGGGCCTTGGGGATGGTGAGCACGAAGCCGTCAATGTAGTCGCCCATAGAAGATGCCATCAGGAACTACTGCGGCGGATCGGCCCTGGCAACCGGCATTCCAAGACATTCCACGGTGAGCGCGCCTCCGGGCCCTGCGTTTGCCGTCCCGCGTCCCGGTGACTCGGGCCGCGCTTGCCGCCAAGCCGCCTGAGGGCGGAACTCCCAATGGGGACTGTGCCCCGGCGACGAAGTCGGCACCGTTCAGTCATCAGGCGCCTCCATCCAGTATTTCACGACGCTCCGCATCCTCGAGAAGGCGCCAGGCGCCTGGTCGAAGGTCTCCCAGGGGCAGCCGGCCAATCTGGACACGTATCAGCCGCAGGGTGGGGTGGCCCACCGCCGCCGTCATGCGGCGCACCTGCCGGTTCTTCCCCTCGGTCAACTCCAGGGCGATCCAGCAGTCCGGAACGCTCTTTCGGAACCGGATCGGAGGAATGCGCGGCGCAATCTCCGGAGGTGGCGCGAGAAGCCCCGCCCGCGCCGGGCGCGTACGATGTCCCTGAATGGTGACCCCGTGGGCCAGTTGAGCCAGGGCCGCTGCCGATGGCACCCGTTCCACCTGCACCCAATAGGTCCGGCGATGGCCGCGCTCGGGATCCAGCAGACGCGTATTCAGTCCCGGCTCGTCGCTCAAGAGGAGCAGTCCCTCGGAATCCGCGTCCAGCCGGCCCAGAGGATACACCCGGGGAGGAAAGCCAAACGCCGCCAAGGTGGCATTTGACGATCCGTCGGACGTGAACTGCGACAGCACGCCAAACGGCTTGTGGAAGGCGATCAACACCGGGGCTCATTCCAGCAGGCGTTGGTCTCAGGGCCAAGGCGGCACTCGGCGGGCACGTCCATTGATGGCCTGCACCTCGTTTCCGGCCGATCATCACCGTTTCGCATCGGCTCCGCAGACTCGCCCTCAACTTTCCCGAAAATCTGCCTCCCTTGCCGCAGGTCCGGTTGCGGACGCCGGCCGTTGCGATAGCGTCGCCTGACATGGCCAAGGATTTGGAACTGTCCCTCAAACCCGGTGATCCCGCTCCGGGATTCACCACCCTCGCCACCGACGGGTCGCCCGTGTCGCTGTCCGATTTCGCCGGCAAATGGGTGGTGCTCTACTTCTACCCCAAGGATGACACGCCGGGATGCACCAAGGAGGCCTGCGGCTTTCGCGACGTGTATCGCCAGATCCAGAAGCAGGGCGGGGTGGTGCTGGGGGTCAGCGTGGATCCGGTCAAGGCGCACCAGAAGTTCACCACCAAGTTTCAGCTTCCCTTCCCCCTCCTGGCCGACACCGACCACCGGATCGTTTCCGCCTACGGGGTCTGGGGTGAAAAGGTCTTCATGGGGCGCAATTACTTCGGCACCCACCGGGTGACCTTCCTGATCGGTCCGGACGGCCGCATTGCCCGCATCTGGCCCAAGGTCAAACCGGAGGAGCATCCCGCGGAAGTCCTGGAGGCCCTGAAGGGGGCCCGATGATTCCCTCTTCCTCCTTCCCGGGAGTGAGAAACGGTTTCAGGCCTCCTTTGACAGCCTCCCGCCTTCGTTCCTAGCCTTCCGCCTTCGCGGTTGCTCCACATCACATCAAACTCCACAAAACATGCCCATCGCCGTTGGATCCAAAGCCCCCGATTTCACCCTCAAGCGCAAGACCGCTGAAGGTCTTGTGGACGTCACGCTCTCCAGCAATTTCGGCAGGAAGAACTCCGTCCTCCTCTTCTTCCCGCTGGCCTTCACCAGCGTCTGCACCCAGGAGCTGTGCGATATCAGCACGGGACTGTCGCAGTTTGGATCGCTCAATGCCGACGTCATCGCCGTGAGCGTGGACAGCCCCTTCGCCCAGGAGGCCTGGGCCACCCAGCACAAAATCACCATTCCGGTCGCCAGCGACCTCAACAAGGCCGTCACCAAGGCCTACGACGTGGTGTTTCCGAATCTCGCCGGGATCGGCGACACCTCGGCCCGGGCGGCCTTCGTCATTGATCGCAATGGGGTCATCCAGTACGCCGAGCAGACCACGACGCCCAAGGACCTGCCGAATTTTGATGCGGTGAAAGCGGCTCTCGCCAAGCTCCAGTAGCCCGCTTCGGGGCCACCATCCCCTCGCCCTTCGGCGCGCTCCGGGCTTTGCCGGGGCGCGCCGCCGTGTTTTGCCAGAGAGGCTATGGTGCACGGATCTGCCGGAACGGTGCCGGGGGGCCCGGTCGTGCCGGCTCGGTTCCCGTCGCTGCGACGGCCGCCTGCCGGGCTGCCGCCTCCCGCTCAATCCGGGCCACCGTGGTGGCCGGGAGACTGGCCCGGGCCTCCGCGATCAACGACGCCGCCGCAGGGGTGCTTCTCCGCGAGGCCGGACGCCGCAGGCTGGACGCCAACGTTTCCTCCCAAGCCATGCCGGCATCGGAGGCTTGTCCAACCGCCGCCAGCAATCGGGCCCGACGCGCATGCCAGGGGGCCGGATGCACCGCGCTTCTGGCCAATGTGCTCAGCCGTTCCAAAGCGGCATCCGTCCGGCCCATGACCTGTTCCAGTTCCACCGCTTCGATGTGCAACGCGATGAGTGGACCCAGACGCGCCAAGCCTTCCTCCAAACCTTGAAGGGCCTCCTCCCAGTGGGCCGACACGACGCGCCGCTGGAGC
>JAFLEG010000556.1 GCA_017302195.1 Verrucomicrobiota bacterium | reverse complement strand
AAAGCAAAGGACCTTGGGCATCACGATTAAGTTGGTTGTAAATGAGAGCGTAAATTGCATAAGCTACCTCAAAGGTGTAGGTGCCGGCAGGCAGGCTTTGCGAGGTCCGGAAGGAGGCGGTGGTCCCGGGACGATGCGCGGCCAGATGCAGGGCCGCCGGCGCATTGGTGTCCAGGTCCAGGCTGGGACGGCCCTGCTGCGCCCGCGGCGTCCAGCCCGCAAGCTGCTGCGGCTTCCGCAGGGCGACGACGGTGGCCGCGAGCCCCGGATCCGGCGGCAGATTCAACTGCCGGCGCACGTTGCGGATGCGGGCGGCCAGGCGGTTCGACTGGCGCCGGACCTGATTTGACCACTCCTGCTGGTCCCCGGCGCTGCGTCCGGCCAGCGACGGCTGGAGCCGCGCATCCACGGCCGCGAAGTGATTGGTCATCCAGTTCCAGGTGAACTGCCGGTCCAGAAGCAACCGCAGGCGCGCCTCAAACTGCGCCTGGAGTTCCGGCACCTCCATGGCGCGCCGCGCCATCATTCCCGACCAGTCGGGCAGGACCGATCCGCTGGCCTCCCGGAACAACTGGTCCATGCCGTGCGGAATGAACACCGCCCGACCGGTCGCCGGGTCGAAGTACAGCCGGTAGTTGTTGCGGTTGCGTCCGTAGCCATCCCAGTCGTCGGTCAGCGCCTGGAGCGCGAGGAAGGTGACGAAGCGGTCCAGATCCAGCACGCGACCCAACTCGGCGGCCCGCCGGGCCACCGGCGTGCCCGCCGCCCGGCGGAGCTGGCGCAGGTCCGAGTAATCCTCCGGCCCCTTCCCCGCATCGCGCTCCAGTTCCTGGTCCAGATCCTGGAGGAAGCCGCCGTCGTAGAGATTGCCGTAGTTCTTGTCTGCCGCCGGGAAATTGCGCCGCAGGAACTGGGTGTCATAGCCCTCCTTGAGCACGTAGAGCCCCAGGTCGCGTCCCAGGAAGTGCACGAAGGCATGGCCGGCCCGGGCCGTGGGCACCCCGGCCTGGCGGTACTGGGCGCTGGCGATGCTCTCGCAGAGGTACGTCTCGTCCTGCACCGAGTTGTTGAGGTGCAGCTTGTCGAGGCCGAAGCAGTGCTGGCCCGGGACGAACTTGTCGAAGTTGAGGGTCAGGGCCGGACGATCCCCCAGCTCCCGGAAGCTGCCCGCGGCACCCTTGAGATGGATGCCGACATTGGTGAACTGCCGGGAGCCCACCATCACGGTGGCGGGCACATACTCGCGGGGCTCCCGCATCAGTTGGAGCGCCTCCTTCCGTCCGAGGAGGATCTTGAAGCTCGGCACGGGACCCGTCAGGAACGCCTCCGCCTGCCGGTCCCGCTCCGTCGCAGAGTCCGCGCCGGTGGCGGGCAGGGCCCCCAGCAGCAGGCCAAGAGCGAGGAATCGAAGCATCCGGAATGGGGCGCGCACGCGGAGGATGGACGTCCGGCGGCGGCCGGTGTTCAAGCAACGAACGCGTCACGGCCGGTCCGCAGGCCCCGGCCGGCGGTCACACCGCCTTCGCCGGCATCATTCCGGTCTGACGCGCGTACTCGAAAATCCCCCCGGCATCCACCACCGGACGCACCTCGCCCAGGGCCTTCAACGAATAGACCTTGCCGCTGCCATGGTGCCGGATGGTGTTCGCGTCAATGTCCACGGTCGCCACATCCCCGGTCTGGAACGCCTCGCACAGGCGGTCCCCGCACTCGATGGGATACAGCTCCCCGGTGGCCACGCAGTTGCGGAAGAAGATCCGGGCAAAGCTCTCCGCGACCACGCAGTGGCAATCGGCGGCGCCCATGGCGATCGGGGCATGCTCCCGGGAACTGCCGCAGCCGAAGTTCCTGCCGGCGATGACGATGGGATAGGTGGTGTCCATCTGACCTTCGGCCACGAAGCGCTTCGGATAGGCCTCATCGGGAAGTCCGCACAGCGCAAAGCTGCCCAGCTTCTCGTACTCCTCGGTGATGGTGGGCACCAGGTTGAGGTACTGCGCGGGAATGATCTGGTCGGTGTCAATGTTGTCGCGGACGACATACACCGGACCGGTAAACGTGCTCGCCATGGCGGCGCGGACTATGGGCGTCCCATGGCGGCACGATCAAGACTCACCTCGACAGCAGGACGGTGCGGAAATACTCGCGGTCTGCGTGGCGCTGCAGGATCAGTGAAACCCAGCCCTCGCCGCGGTAAACCGCCAGTGCCTCGGCGGTTCCCGAAGCGCTGCCGTTCAGGTTGCCGATCCGGGCGTTGGCCGTGGTCCAGTGGATCAGGTTGGTGGAACGTTCAATCCGGTAGAGGTAGGGATCCGAATTTCCCACCAGCGCGAACCTCGGGAACCCGTCCGGGCCGATGTGAAACGTCCCCGGCAGGATCCCGAGGGGCGACGGCAGGCGTGTTTCGAAGCGGGCCGTGAGTTGAAGATCGTGAGGGATGCGGACCGTTCGAGGACTGTTCGTCAGGCCGTCTGACCAGCCTGCAAACGCGACGAAGCGTCCCTGGGGGACTGCGCTCAGGACGATGTCCTCGTCGGGGCCAACAAAGTGGTCCGGCACGCCGTTCACGCTGCCGGCCCCGTCGTATGCACCCGGAGCGAGGAAAGGGTGGCATCCGGGTCGAGCCGAACCACCGTCGCGGGATGGCGTGTCCCGTAGAGCACTCCTTCCCGGGAACGCAGGACGGAGCCGGGGAAGAGTTCTGGAAGGATGTCCTGGAAGAATCCCGGGGATTCCTCGGCGACCAGGAGACGGGTGCCTGGATGCCGTCGGATGCCGTTGCCGAGATCGGTGGGTTCCACCGAGGGCGGCGGCGGGCCCTCCAACTGGGTGACTGTCAGAAAGCCCCCGGAGAGCTGAAACCAAAGATACCGGGTGTAGGGAATCCAGTTCGGGAACTGCCATGGACCCGGACCGATTTCGAGCCGGTGATCCTCCAACGATCCCACCACGCGCAGGTCACCGGATGCCGTCAGCACCACCCGCCCCAATGGCACCGGGCGATCCACCATCTGATCCCCGTAATGCCCGGGGCTGAAATCCGGGACCGTGACCACCGGGCGTCCTGAATGGAGCGTGGTGGCTTCGCCGGCCGGCGAGACACGCCGGACCCGTTCCAGGCCGATGCCACCCCGTTCCACCAGCATCAGGGAGTCATCCGGCAATGGCAGCACGTCGAGGATCTCGCCAAAGCCGGCGTTGGTGCCCGTTCCATCCCGGATCGGATTTCCCGGGTGCCCCGCCAGTGTCCGCACCTGGCCGCCGGGCGACAGGAGTCGGATCGCTGCGTTGTCCCGATCCGTGAGAACCAGGTCGCCGGAGGATTGTTCCCCCACCAGCACGACCGAGGCGCCGAGGCGCGCCGCCGTGCCGACCCCGTCCAGGAAGCCCATGCCGTCGCCGGCCACCACGGTCTGCCGCAACGCCGGAGCCGCGGGGATCGCACGGATCCAGTCCACCGGAATGGTAAACCGGGGCCAGGCCTCCATAAACGTCCCCTGGTAGCCGACATCGAAATCCCGGGCATCCTGCGCATGGTCGAGCACCAGACGAAGCTGATGCGGCCCCTCGGAGATCCAGATCCGCGGACACACCATGTTGGTCTGCACCCGCATCGGCCCGGAAACATCCTGCCCATCCAGTTCCAGGTGCAGGGTCGCGACGGTCGGCTGGAAGTCGTAGATCGGACTGAACTTCCCGTCCCCGACATACACGTAGTACTGGGGCGGCCCGGCCGTCTTCAATTGCAGGGAATAGGCGCCTGTCTGGGCGCAATGCA
>JAFLEG010000555.1 GCA_017302195.1 Verrucomicrobiota bacterium | reverse complement strand
GGGGAGGGTTGGTGTGTCGTCGGCCCCATTCAGCGCCGCGCCCTCCATGGGGCGGATCCCGTGAGGGATCGGACCGTTTGGCCCGGGCGCACCCTGCGTTCCCGCCCCCGAGCTGACGCATCGCGCGGGGCCCGGACCTGGTCAGGGACTGCAACACGCCGTCCTTCCCGTCCCACGAGGGGCGCGTGCCGTCTCCGCCGAAACCTTTTGTTTACCGATTTCCCGGGCTTCGCTTAACTCCCGCGCGTTCCAGCGAGACATCCATCACGTATTTTTCTATGAGCACTGCGAGCAAGGACGGGGCATCGGCCAATGCACAAAGGCTGCTTTGGGCCGGTTTCATGGCAATTCTGGCAGCCGGTGTCGGTTTCGGGGTGCGGGGAGGCATTCTCGCCGACTGGGGTGCCCAATACGGCTTCACCCAGACCGAGCTGGGACAGGTGACCGGGTTCGGGCTGGTCGGCTTTGGCGTGGTTATCCTGATCGGAGCCCTGCTCGCGGATGTCGTGGGCTACGGCAAGCTGATGATCGCGGCCTTTGTCTGTCATTTTGTTTCCGCGGTCTTGACCCTCTTTGCCACCGCCGCATTTGCCAAAGGGGGCAAGGACGCGGCGTACGCGTGCTTGAAGTGGGGCATGATCCTGTTCTCGGTCGGCAACGGGCTGGCGGAGGCGGTGGTGAATCCGCTGGTGGCGTCTCTGTTCCCCAAGAACCGGACCCACTATCTGAACATCCTGCACGCGGGCTGGCCCGCCGGACTGGTTCTCGGAGCCCTGGCCTCGTACTTCATGGTGGGCAAGGCGCGCTGGGAGATCCAGTGGGCGCTGTTCCTCATCCCGGTGGTGCTCTACGGCCTGATGTGCATCGGACAGCACTTCCCGAAATCGGAGGCCTCGGAGAAGGGCGTCAGCTTCGGTGAGATGCTGGCGGAGTTCGCCGCCCCGCTGCTGCTGCTGCTGCTCTTCATTCACGCGCTGGTCGGCTATGTGGAGCTCGGCACGGACTCCTGGATTTCCAACATCACCGGCAACATTCTCGCCAGCCCGCAGAGCGGCCTGCTGCTGTTCGTGTACACCTCGACCCTGATGTTCCTGCTGCGGTTCACCGCGGGACCGATCGTGCACAAGATCTCGCCGCCGGGACTGCTCTTCGTCAGCGCCTGCTTCGGCACGGTCGGCCTGCTCCTCCTGGGCAATGCGCACGGAGCGGTCGCCTGCGTCGTGGCGGCCACCGTGTACGGCATCGGCAAGACCTTCCTCTGGCCCACCATGCTGGGTGTGGTTTCCGACCGCTTCCCCAAGGGCGGCGCGATCACCATCGGCGCCGTCGGTGGCATCGGCATGCTGAGCGCCGGCTTCCTCGGCGGTCCCGGCATCGGGTACAAGCAGGATTTCTACGCGTCCCGCAACCTTCAGCAGACCGCGCCCGCGGTGTATGAACAGTACAAGGCGCCCAATCAGAACCAGTTTCTGTTCTTCCCGGCGATCTTCGGCCTGGAAGGCAGCAAGGTCGCCGCGGTGCGCGCCAAATCGCCCGCACAGCGCACGGCGGATGAGGCCAAGGTTCATGATGCCGACCTCCACGGCGGCCGGACGGCGCTCAAGGTGACCGCTGCCGTCCCCGCGGTGATGGCGTTCCTCTACCTGCTCATCATGCTCTACTTCAGATCGAAGGGCGGCTACAAGCCGGTGCACATTGAGGGCACCGGCCACTCCGCCCGGGAAGTTGCCTGAGGCGGTCGAGAAGCGATTCATCACCGAGAACGCTCCAGCGACGGTCCATCTTCGCGGCGGGCGGCTTCCGAAAGGGAGCCGCCCGTCCTGCTTTCGGGGAGGTCTTGAGGAGAGCAGTCGCTCCACCGGCCAGGTCAGAAACTGCTCCAGGGGACCCCGTCACTGCCCACGAGCAGGGTCCGCTGCGGGCGGAACGCCTTGGCAACGGTAACCGGCATACCGGCACACCGGCATCCTGGACCACCTGCTGCATCAGGGTGGACTTCCCGAACTGCCGCGGCCCGGCCACCGCCTGGAAGAAGCGCCGCGTCTCTGTGAGTCACCCCGCCAGCAGTTCCAACTGGGGCGGTCGGCATACGACCGCCGAATTGCTCTTTGTCTTGAGCGAAGCAATCACCGCACCGCCGCTGCGAACCAACCGATGGGACGGGAGTTGTCGGAAGCCTCCCGCCGGGAGAGGCCCGGAAGAATCTTCCGGCATGGCGGGTGCTTAGTGGGGGTTGTCCCAAGAGATCCCCCGTCGGACTTGATCCGCCCTGCCCATGCGCTGCACCTCACAACACCCATCACTCCCGAAGGACATCTCCCCATGCGCCTCCCCGGTCGTCGTTTCTGGGGCCTGCTGGCCCTGTCGTTCCTCCTGCCGACCGCGGGTCCCGCCACTGCCGCCACCGTCACCATCGCGCCATTGCCGGACATCTCGGTGGTCTCGGGGGGCCCCCGTGCGTTGATTCCCCTGACCCTGGAGCCGCCGGAACCCGGGGGATTCCTGCGCTTCTTCTGGCGGGTGCCTGCGTTGGGGCCGGTGCAGCGGGTGAGCTTTCTGGGCTCGGGCGCGCACCGTGTCGCCGAGGTGGTGTTGACCTCGGGATGGGAGGGCACCGTCGAGGTGCAGTTGGGGGTTTCCGACCGCGGGGAGGTCCAGTGGACTTCCTTCCGTGTCACCGCGTCGCCCCCCACGTTTCGTCCACTCTGGCGCTCGGTGGATGCCCGGGGGGCGGCGTCCGGAGTCTGGGTGGACGTCAATCAGGACGGCCGGATGGAGTTGGCGCCGTTGCACCGCCGTCGCGGGCCGGCCGAGGTGTTGTTGACTCCGGACCCGAACACGTACTGGCGCGCAGCGCAGTGGCTGGCGGATTCCGTTGCGGCATCCCATCCCGCCACAGGCGTGGCCTGGACGGACCTGGACGGCAACGGACTCCTGGATGCCGCGGCCGAACGGCCTGGGGGCATCCGGTGCGTGTGGGCCATCACCAATCTGGACTGGGCTGCCTGGGTGCAACCGTTTCCCGGAGATCCCTCGACCAACGCCTTCGGATCCGCCGCCTGGGGAGATCTGGACCAGGATGGAGATGAGGACCTGGTGGTCAGCGGCTGGCGAGATCCCGGCAGTTCGGTCCCGGGGATCCGGCTGTTTCGCAACGACCGTGGCATGGAACTGATTCCGGTGCCGGTCCCGCTGCCCGAAGGCGATGGTCCGGTGCTGGTGGGCGACCTGGATCTCGACGGATTCCCCGACCTGGTTCTTGGGGACGTGGATGCCGTGCGCTCGCTGCGGGTCTGGCGAAATGAAGGCGGACTTCGCTTCGAGCCAACATCGTGGGTGACGCCGTCCGCACGGGTCACCGCAGCCGGCCTGCTCGATCTGGACGGCGACGGGCGTCTCGATCTCTGGACGTTTGCCCAGACTCCGCGTCCCGAGAACCCCGGGCAGCCGTTTGGCGGACTCCGATGGCATCGGCAGGCGGACGGCGTTCTGGAGACGGTCCAGGAATGGGGTTCGGAGGAGTGGGATGTCGGCGGCTTGCCAACTTGGGGGGATTGGGACGGCGACGGCGACTTCGACTTCATTGCCCCGCGCCGGAGTACTCATCCGATCCGATGGGTGGACGGCCGGGCGGAACACGGTCACTACCTCTGCGTCCATGCCAACGACGGCTCCGGCCGCTTCACTCCGGGGGAGTACGTTGCTCCACTGGCCTTCGACGATCCCGCGGCGCCTGCCCT
>JAFLEG010000554.1 GCA_017302195.1 Verrucomicrobiota bacterium | reverse complement strand
CGCCGCAGGATCCTCCCCACTCTCTGCGGCGGGCAGGTCGCCAGCAATCCATCGGGCCCCCTGGGCTGCCAGCAGTTCATGGTACCGCACCAGGGAAATCTGGTTCTGCCGGACCCAGCCTCTCGGCAGGGCCCGGGCGGGATGCGCGGGGGATGCGGCGTCCCCGCCCAAGGCGGCCTCCCGGCGCATCCGGTCCGGATCCTTCACCCAGGCCTCCATTTGCAGCAGGCCGAACCGCCGCTCCCCGCGGAAGGCCCTCATCAGATCCTCCCGGGGCCGGCGGGTCGCGAATAGGCGCTGCAGTGTCTGAAGTTGGGCGTCATTCCAACGATGGTCCACCAGGCCCTCCCAGGCCATCCGGGTGCCGATGGTTTCCATGGCAATGACCACCAGTTGGCTGATCACCAGCGGTTCCTCGCCAAAGGCCCGGCTCCAGCGCTCGTTGAACTCGATGTCCGCAAGGGCCCCTACGCTGTCCCCGGCGGCCAGTCGTGCGGCGCAGCGCAGTTGAAGCAGGCTGCTGATCGCCTTGCCGCGCGCCAGTTGCGGCAGGAGGACGTCCACATCCTCACCAAACCGGTCCTGGAGCCGGGCGTGCGGGCGACGCGAGGCCGACTCCAGTTCCGCCAGTTCCGTCTGCCACCGCCCGAAGGCCGCCAGGATGTCGGCAGACGGCGTGCCCGGCTTCTCGGGCAGGGGGAACCCGCCGGCCGACCGGAAGGCCGTCTGCCAGCGCGCCAGGTCGGTTCGGCCTTCCGGGGTTCGGTCCTCGCCCCCGCTGACCGCCGGCACCGTGAGGGATTCCAGGCGGACGATGGCGTTGGAGTCGCGCCACACGATCTGGCCGTTCACCCGGGTGAATTCCCGCAGCGGGCGCAGCAATGGGGTCCGGAACAGATTCTGGTCCTCGGGCACCGACTCGGGCACCAGCAGGGGGCCGTCGAGCGGATCGCCCTGGGCGGCATATTCGCGGACCTTGGCCTGCCAGGCGCGTTCCCCGCGCCAGTTCTCAAAGGCCCAGGTCAGGGCCCCGAGTGTCACCAGCAGGATGGCGGCGAACAGCGATCCGCGCAGCACGCGGAACCAGAGGGGGCGCTTGGTGGAAGGAGTGGCACTCATGGAGATTCAGGCGGTGACGGTGGAAAAAGGGCGGTACAGGCCGAAGCGGGGCGGGGGCAGGGCGCTGCGCGGACGCAGCACGGCGGGAGGACGCGACGCCGGAGGCTCCTCCTCCAGCAGCGCGGCGAGAAACGCCTGTTGCTGCTGCCAGTTCACCCAGACGGGCGCCGGGGACCGCGGCGTACGGTTCGCAAGCGTTCCGGCCTGCCGGGCGGTCTGTTCCGCGCCAAAGCCAAAGGCCATCACCGCGATCCAGGCCGCCGCAACCGCTCCCCAGGCCCAGGGACCGGGCCACACCAGATCTGACCATCGCCAACAACGGGAGGCTGTCCGAGTCTCCGGGGGGGCCGGCGCGATGGCGTTGGCGAGGATCCGGGCCTTCAGGTCCGCGGGCGGTGTGCGCCAGGGCTGGGCTGCCATCCGCTGTTCCAGGCGGTCGGCATCAGGATCGAAGGGGGCGGGTCGGTTCATCGGATTTCCTGGTAGAGGGGACGCAGCAGCGTCCGCAATTTGTCTATCCCGTAGCGGTAGCGGCTGGCCGCCGTGTTGGGGGACAGCTCCAGCAATTGGGCAATCTGATCGAAGGTCAGGCCTTCCCAGAGCTTGAGGTGCACCACGGCGCGCTGGTCGGGGGGCAGTTCGCGCAGGGCCCCGGCGAGCGACTCGCGGAAGGCGGCCTCGTCCGGATCGGATGTCGGTGCGAACATCGAACCCGGCTCTTCGGACACCGAGTCCTCGGTGCGGCGACGGGATTCCCGACGCCGGACGCCGTCCACCACCGCATGGTGGGTCATGCGGAGCAGGAAGGCCCGGGCGTCGCGAAGATCCGCCGGCAGCGCCTCCCGCCGGGCCAGCCGCATGAAGACCTCCTGCAGGACGTCCCTCGCCTCGGATTCCGAGCGCGTCAGTTGGAGGGCATACGCAAACAGCGCCGCGGCGTGCGCGTCGTAGAGCCGTTCGAGTTCTCCTTCAGGCATGGGCAGGTTCCGGATAGGGACGCATCCGGGCCGACTTCTTGTCTAGGATTGCCTCGGAAAGGAGGTCCCGGTCTGCTGGGGCGTATGATCCCTCGACGCGCCGCACTGTCCCGGGCCGCCGGACTGCTCCTCCTGGTGTGCCGCGCCGCCGCGGCGGATGTTCCGGCGCTGCCGGCGTCCGGTCCGGCGCCGGAGGGCTACCGGCTGGTATACGAGCAGCATTTCGATGCGCCCGGGAGCCTGGCGGGGTTCGTGATGAGCGATCCGACCGCCTGGAAGCACTCCGGTGCCGAGGACAGCTTCACCCTGGAGCTGGTGAAACAGAGCACCTACCAGCCGACGGTCCGGTCGCCGTTCAACATCGCACTGATCCGCGATGTGGTCGTCGGGGACTTCGTGCTGGAGGCCGACCTGATCCAGACCGGCAAGGAGTACGGTCACCGGGACATGTGCGTGTTCTTCGGATTCCAGGATCCGGCCCACTTCTACTATGCCCACCTCGCCACCAAGACCGATGACCATGCCCACAACATTTTCATCGTGAACGGGGCGCCGCGGCTGAAGGTGTCGCCCCAGACCACACCCGGGGTGAACTGGGGCCTGGGCGTTTGGCACCGGCTGCGGCTGGAGCGGAAGGGCGCGGCGATCCGCGTCTTCTTCGACGACCTTCAAACCCCGGTCATGACCGCCGAGGATGCCACCTTTGGCCCCGGCTGGGTTGGTTTCGGCTCCTTCGACGACACCGGCAAGGTGGACAACATCCGCCTCTGGGCCCCGGCCGCCCCGGAGCGGAAGGCCGCGCCGTTCTTTCAGACGCCAGAACCGTGAACCGCTGAGCCATCAGGAAACGGGAAGGCACGAAAGGGGACGGTTCACCACAGAGGCGCAGAGGCACAGAGGGGGAAAGCAATTCGATGAGGAAGGCGGGCGGAATTCTGAGAAGAGGTCTTGGGGGATGGCGGTTTAGCATTGAAGCCCAAACCGCATCTGGATCGCTGGGTGGCACGAAACCGGCGCTCCACCCACAGGACCAGCTTCGGGGAGCCTCCATGTGCGGTTCACTCCCCGACCGCTTCTTCCTCTGTGCCTCTGCGTCTCTGTGGTGAACCTTCCCCGCTCTGCGGTAGGTCACAGGTCCGGCTTCGGGGGGGTTGGGGTGTGAATCAGGCGCCGGATTCCCTGAGTGAGGATCGGCACGTTGAAGTTGACGAGGAGACCGAGGGGACACCCGGAGACCTTGAGGTAGGTCAGCAGTTGCGCTTCGTGAATGGGCAACAACTCAGCCACCGCCTTTACCTCGATGATGACTTCCCCTGCGATGAGGAAATCCAGCCGATAGCCGCAGTCCAACGACACCTCCTTGTACCGGATGGGCAGCGTCTGCTGCCGGATGAACTGGAGCCCTGCCTGGCTGAACTCGTACGCGAGGCATTCTTCATAGGCGGACTCCAGGAGTCCGGGTCCCAAGTGCCGGTGAACTTCGATGGCCCGGCCAATCACGAGGTGGGTGAGGGTGTTGTCCGAGGAAGTGGTGGAGTGCATTGACTGGAACCGACTGCAGATCTCGACTTGGGTAAACCCCCCAACTTTGGGGATTGAACGCGGAGGGGGACGGTTCACCACAGAGGCGCAGAGGCACAGAGGGGGAAAGCAATTCGATAAGGAAGGCGGGAGGAATTTTGTGAAGAGGTCTTCAGGGATGGC
>JAFLEG010000553.1 GCA_017302195.1 Verrucomicrobiota bacterium | reverse complement strand
CAAAGGCAAAGGTCTCCCCGGACTCTCCCGGACGCGCCACCGAGAGCACCCGGGTGAATTCCTCCTCGGGACGCAGCACGAAGGCGATCGCCGCCGCGGCGTGGCCCGCCTCGTCGAGCACGGGAGTGACCAGTTCCATGAGGTTCAGGTCGGGCCTGCCAGGAGGATCGCCTCGTCCGCTGAGTCCGCCGGGCCGGGCATTGGTGGGGCGGTCCGGCGGTCCGTACCGGGATCCCTCCGGGGGAGTTGGCGTCCCGGGGCGCCCCATGCCGGGTCCGGTTCCGGCCGCCCCGCCCCGTCTGCTGGGTCGTCCGAATCCGGCCTTGAACGGGGTGATCAATACGGGGCGCCCCTCGGTGAAGGCCTCCTGAACCCGCGCCGCGTGTTCGTGCTCGATCTGTTCTCCCTGACGGTTTCGGGCCCGGGCCGAGGTCGCCAGGATCTGAAGATTGGTGTTGAGCACCAGCACGGCGCCGTACCCGGATGACTGGATCCGGGCATCCAGCACCTTCTGGAGCTCCGTTGCCACCGCCGGGTTCTGCAATCCGGGGCCTGGAGGGTTGGCCTGGGGGTTCGAACCCAGGCGGACCAGGTCCAGTGTCAGTTCGCGGATCTTGGGGTCGCCGGCCAGGACGCCGGCCAGGCGGGTCTGGGTGTTCAGCCAGATTTCCAGCGCGGTGACATTGGCGTTGAGCACCGTCTGCAGGTCGTCCTGCAGCTTGGACTCCAGCGTCCGGCGCACCACCCGGTGGCTCCACCATCCGGCGCCCGCCACCAGGGCCGCGGCCAGCAGCGGGGCTCCGAGAAGCAACCGTCGTCGGGTGTCAGCCATGCAGCGGGGGAGGGTTCGAGGCAGCGGACCGGCCTCACGCAGCGGACCTTCGGTCTGCCATTCCGACCGGGCGAGATGAAATTGTCCGGGATTGAATTCTCCTTGGTGTCCCTTGTGTAAGGCCAATCCCAGGAAGGCGGGCAAGGGGGCTCACACAGAGGACGCCAAGGCCGCAAAGGAGAGGGGGTGAGCAGGACCGGGTAGCGGGTGCGTGACATGCGCCGGGTTTGGGCGAGGCTGATGCCCGCTTCATGAACTTGCTGCTCGATTCCTTGTCCCGCCGGCTCGCCTCCGCCTGGCGGGGACGCGACCCCCAGGCCGGACCGGGACACAATTATCAGTGCCGGTGTGACCGACCGGTGTTCTTCCAGAACAGCCACTGCCTCGGATGCCAGTCGCCCCTGGGGTACCTCCCGGAGGCCGGCACCCTCACGTCGTTGACGCCGGTGAAGGATTCCAGCGAGTTCACGGTGACGGACGCCGCCGATGGGCAGCGGGTCCGGCGGTGCGCCAATCTGGATTCGCCGGCCGGATGCAACTGGCTGGTGCCGTCCACCGACCCCAATCCCCTGTGCCGGGCCTGCCGCCTCAACCACACCATCCCGGATCTGTCGCTGGCGGAGAACGGGGAGCTGTGGCGCCGGATTGAGCGTCCCAAGCGCCGCCTCGTCGCCCAGTTGCTGCGGCTCGGCCTGCCGGTCACCACGCGGGTCGAGGAGGATCCGGAACAGGGGCTGATGTTCGATTTTCTGCGATCCACCCCGGACGGGCCGCGGATCCTCACCGGCCACGCCGGCGGCCTGATCACGCTCAACATCGAGGAGGCGGACGACGCAGTCCGGGAGAAGATGCGCAGCGATCTTCACGAGCCGTACCGCACCCTGCTCGGCCATCTCCGCCACGAGGTGGGGCATTACTACTGGGACCGGCTCATCCTGAACACTCCGTGGCATGCGCCGTTCCGGGCGCTCTTCGGCGATGAGCAGGCCGACTATTCTGCGGCGCTGAAGCGGCACTATGAGGCCGGTCCGCCCGGCGACTGGCCCCAGCGCCATGTCAGCGCCTACGCCGCCGCCCATCCCTGGGAGGACTGGGCGGAGACCTGGGCGCATTACCTGCATACGGTGGACGCCCTGGGAACCGCGCTGGCCTTCGGCGTGGACGCCTCCGACCTGGAATTCCAGGCGGAGCCCTTCCGGAAGGAGGATCTGCACGACCCGGCGGATCCCGATGCCGCACGATTCCTGGAGCTGATCAATTCCTGGGTGGAGCTGACGGCTGTGATGAACGAGCTCGCGCGCAGCATGGGGCAGCCGGACCTGTACCCCTTCGTGCTCTCCAAGCCGGCGGTGAGGAAGCTGCACTTCATCCACCAGGTCGTCAGCCAGGCCGCAGGCAGGGCGGCGGCAACGAGGCTGGGCATCGTGCCGGCCCCCTGAAATCATGGAGTCCATGACGACGGATCACATTCCGGTGGCGATTGTCGGCGGTGGCCCGTGCGGTCTGGGGCTCGGGCTGATGCTCACGCGGCACGGGGTGCCCTGTGCGGTGTTTGAGCGGCACACCGGGCTTTCCACCCACCCCAAGGCGATGGGCATTTCGCGGCGCACCTCCGAGATCCTGCAGCAGTTGGGGGTGTTCGATGCGCTCTTTCAGCCCTGCCGCCATCTCATCGAGGAACCCGGGGTCTGCCTGACCATTTTCGCGCGTTCCCTGATCGGAGAGGAGTGGGGCCGGATTCCCCTGACCGAACCGGTGTCGCCGCTGAGTCCCGGGCCCAACTTTCACTGTCCGCAGACGCTGACGGAACAGGTGCTTCACCAGGCGCTGGAGGCGGCGGCGCCCGGAACGGTGCGGTTCAACGCGGAAGTCACCGGGGTCGCTGCGGAGGACTCCCGTGTGGCGTTCGTGGCGGGTGGCCGTCCGATGACCGCGGACTGGCTGGTGGCCGCGGATGGCGCCGGCGGGCAGATCCGCCATCACCTCGGGGTCGAAAGCGACGGGCCGGGTGACATGGGACACTTCCTCAACGTCTTCTTCCGCGCGTCCTACGGATCCCGGCTCGGCGGGCGCCGCAGCCTGCTGTTCAACGTGCTCTCCGAGGACAGCCTGGCATTTTTCGTCACGGTCAATGGCGACGACCTGTGGTTGATGCACCACTTCCTCCAGCCCGGGGAGGAGCCGGGGAGTTTCTCGCCTGCCGACCTGGGGGCAATGATCCGACGCGCCTCCGGAATGCCGGAGGTGCCGGTGGAGGTGCTGAGCGTGAGTCCGTGGGTGATGAGTCCCAAGGTCAGCCGCCGGTTCCGTGCCGGACGGGTGCTGCTGACCGGTGACGCCTCGGCCCGGATGTCCCCCGCGGGCGGTCTGGGCCTCAACACCGGCTTGCAGTCGGCGCACAATCTGGCCTGGAAGCTGGCGGAGGTGGTGCGGGGGGTGGCGTCTCCGGCGTTGCTGGACACCTATGAAACCGAGCGGCACGGCGCGGCGCTGTGGACGCTGGAGCACACCAACCGCAATGCGTTGGAGATCGGCGGGATCGTGGCGGCCGCCTTACAGCACGACTGGGCTGATGTGCGGTACCGTATTGCCCACAACGGGCGCGGCGGATCGTGGCTTGGGGCGGATCTGGGCATCGAGTATCCGGAAGGTGCGTTGATTCCCGACGACACCCAGCCGGTACCCAGGGCGGACCCGGTGAACGACTATATTCCCAACGCACGTCCGGGTGCCCGGGCGCCGCATGTGGATCTGGGCAACGGGCGCTCGGTGCTCGAACTGTTCGGATCCGAATTCACGCTCCTCGCCGCCGGCAGGCTGCCGGATGCCTTGCCGCCGGTCAGATCCCACGCCTTCCCGGCAACCTCGCCATTCGCCGCGGCCTATGGCCTTCGGGACGGA
>JAFLEG010000552.1 GCA_017302195.1 Verrucomicrobiota bacterium | reverse complement strand
TGGGAGGCACCGAACCGACACCGATCGCCGGGAAGGGCTTCCGCCCCCGCGACCGGATTGCTAGGGTCCGGAACGATCCATGAGAATCACCACCAGTCGTCGGCAGTTTCTGGGTGCGGGGATGACGGTCGCCGCCGGGGCGCTGGTCCTTCCCGCGGGTGCGGTGGAGCCCTTTGTCCGCACCGGTCCCCCGCGGATCCGGCTGGCGCTGGCGGCCTACTCTTTCCGCGACGATTTCGCTCCGGGCAAGGACGGGACGCCCGCCCGCCTCGACATGTTCCGGTTCCTCGACTATTGCGCGGAACAGGGCTGCGATGGCGCGGAGCTGACCAGCTACTACTTCCCGGAGCAGGTCGCGGATGCCGAACTGGCCCGGGTGCGTCGCCACGCCCACGTGCGGGGAGTCACCGTGAGCGGGACGGCGGTGGGCAATGATTTCTGTCTGCCGCCGGGTCCCAAGCGCACCGCGGACATTGCCGACGTGAAGGAGTGGATCCGGAAGGCGGCGATTCTCGGGGCGCCGCACATCCGGGTCTTCGCCGGCAGCGCGCACGGGCAGCCGCCCGAGGTCGCGAGGCGGCTGTGCATCGAGGCGCTGGAGGACTGCGCCGCGGAGGCCGGGAAACACGGGATCCTCCTCGGTATCGAGAACCATGGCGGGATCGTGGCCGAGGCGGATGCCCTGCTGGACATCGTGCGCACGGTGCAGTCGCCCTGGGTGGGCATCAATCTCGACACCGGCAATTTCCACACCGACGACCCGTATGCCGACCTCGCAAAGTGCGCGCCCTATGCGGTCAACGTGCAGTTCAAGGGGAAGATCAGTCCCCGCGGACAGAAGCAGGCGGGTCCCGCCGACTTCGCCCGCACGTTTCGAATCCTGAAGGAGGCGCACTACCAGGGCTGGGTGGCCCTGGAGTACGAGATGACGGAAGATCCCTGGAAGCGGGTGCCGGCAATGCTTCAGGAGATGCGGGCGCACAGTACGTGACCCTGGTGGGGGTAAGGCTCAATACTTGGGGCCGGACGGAGAAGGCTCTCAGCCGAGTCCTTGCGGGAAGTGTCCGATACGTCGTTCCCGGTGGCGCGTACGGCTCATTGAACATTCGCCCCACCAAAATCGGAGAGGCGCTCCCGGCAGGGGCAGTGGGGGCTGGGGGCCGGATATCCAGCCAGCGGCCCTGCCTTGCCCGGCTACTTCAGCACCGCCACGTGTCCGTCGGCATAGACGGCATTCATCGCACCCGCCACGCCGCCGGCATGCCACTTTTCATAGTCGTACATGAGGCGCTGCTTGGCGAAGTCCAGGCTGGCCGAGGTGCGGCGCCCGCGCAGGCCGATCTTCCGGCCGTTCAACTCCTCCGGCCACTCGTAGCTGGAGCCCTCGCGGAGGTACCATCCGAAGCGGGTGACCACCCCGTTGGTGGCGGAAAAATCCTGGGGGCACTTGAACACCGAGTTGGCCGGCGGGTTGGTGCGGCCAGCCGCCTGCCCGGTGTAGGGAGCCAGCACGTCGCAGATCCGGGGATCGGGATCCGCCGTTTCGGTGGGGTTGCTGGGGACGCGTTCCGCTGCGGGGAGCCGGTCCTGATTGTCACCGGCATAGGTGACGATGGCGATGCCGAGCTGCCGCAGGTTGTTGACGCAGGCGATGTCCTTGGCCTTGCGCTGGGCCTTGCCGAGCGCGGGCATGAGCATGCCGGCCAAAATGGCGATGATGGCGATCACCACCAGCAGTTCGATCAGCGTGAAGGCTCGGATCCGGGACGGAGTAGGAATCTTCATGGGTTTTGGAAAATGGAAGGCTGATGTCAGCGGGGGCCACCGCGTCCCGGTCCGCCGCGTCGGCGGCGCTGGTCGCGCTCCGCGCGCTGGCTGGGCGAGGAATTCAGGAGATTGCGAACTTCCCGCTGCTCCATGCGTTCCTGGAAGCCCGGGTCTTGCGCCATCTGCTCGAAGCGCGCGCGCATCTGGTCCCGATCCGGCATCTGCTGGGTGAACTGCGCCCGCTCCTCCTCGGTGGGACGCCCTTGCCGGCGCTGGGACTCCAGGGCGTAAAACTTGGCCCACTTGCGGTTGGACGCCTTGGCCAGCTTGGCAACGGCGGTGTCCATGGGGACCTCCTTGAGGCTCAGATTGACGCGCAGCGTCGTCCCGTCCTCCGGCACCACCTTGACGCGTCCAAAGCGGCGCAGCGCCTGGGCGGCCTCGAGCGGCGGGGTATCCTGCCAGTCCACCGTGACCGGCTTGGCTTCCGTGGCGCCATCCATGCCCCCGGGGCCTCCGGGACCTCCCGGGCCGCCGAACATGCCCATCGGCCCGGCATTGGTCGCACCGGCCTCGCCATTGGCCATGGCCTGCATGCGGGCGGCCATGGCGGCAAAGTTGGGGCGCGCGTTCCAGTTGGTCCATCCGGGCTGGGGTTGGGCGGCGGTGCCCTCGGCCACCTTGCGGGCGAGCTGGAGCTTCGCCTTGGTGGTGTAGAGCGGGTAGGCCACCGACCAGCGGGAACCGACCTGCTCGGCCACCAGGTCCAGCACCACCGTCAGCGGCTGATCCGTCACGGTGAGGTTGATCCGCCCGTCCACGTCCTTGGCCACCTCGATGGATTCCCAGGTCTGCCAACGCAGCTTCTTGAGCACGGTCCGCAGCGGGATGTCATGGGCCTCCAGCGACACGATGTCCTTGTGCGCGCGCCACGCGGTACGGCCGGTGTAGGCGGCCAGCAGCCCCACGGCGACAAGGATCAGGATCGTGCGTTGCTTCATGTCACGAAAAGTGACGCCGGCCGCGGAAATTGGTTACGGGGAAAGAATCGGGTACTCCGGCTGGGTCCCCTGGCGAGAGGGCAGGGCTGAGTTCCTCATGGACCCTCGGGCTTCCCGGGAATTGAGGTCCAACTCCTCATTGGGCCAAGGTTCCTTGACGATGGATACGCTCCCGAACCGTGACGAGCTCAAGCTCGCCCGCAACCCCATGACAATTTGGGTCCAACTCATGTGGCTGAGCGCCCTGTCGCCCATCGTTCTTCTGCTCGATTTTGTCATGATGAGCCTCCACGTCCGGCTGAGCTTTGGCCATTGGCCCCTGGATGCCGTTGACAGTTTCCCGACCCCGCTTCTCGGAGTGCATCATTCATTCTTCATGGTGACCGTGCTGGGTGCAGCGATCGCACCATTCTGTCTGCTCCCGACATTCGTTATCCGCCGGTGTCCAGGGATTTGTTCCCTGCACCGGGTCGTCCTTCCCGCGGTTCTCGCCGCTGGCTGGGTGGGGCTCGTCGTCGTCACCTCAAGCATGCCTGCCTGGTTTGTGGCCTGGTTTCTGGACT
Source organism: Verrucomicrobiota bacterium (assembly GCA_017302195.1). Classification (GTDB taxonomy): domain Bacteria; phylum Verrucomicrobiota; class Verrucomicrobiia; order Limisphaerales; family UBA9464; genus UBA9464. The sequence goes on along the minus strand of JAFLEG010000552.1, from coordinate 489 downwards.
GAAACGTCCATTGGGAGTGGGCACTCCGTCGAGGGCATGGACACCACCGTCGGTTTCCATCCAAGAGGGGTGCGGTGCATCACTCGGTTGTCAGCGTTCTCTGCGCGGGCTCACCCGAAGATGCCTCACACCAAGGGCGCAAAGGACACCAAGGAGTCGGAGCGTTCGTCAGGGCAATCCTGCCGGTATTGCCCGTCTTCGCGCCCAGGACTTGGCCATTGAACGGGGGGTCTCCTCGAAATCAATGGGCGTTCTCCCCCATGAAGTCCCGACACTCTGTGCCCTCCGTGTCCTTCGTGTGAGGCCCTTCCGGCAACGGAATCATTGGCGCGGGTTCCCCCATTGAAGGAACTGCGACAATTGCCGACGCTGCCGGCCATGCTCCGTCCGCGCAAACGGTACACCGTCCACGACCTTCGCCAGCTCAAGGGGCGGCGCTGTCTCACCCACATCCATGTGAAGTCTCCGGAGGAGGCGGCTGCAGGGGAG
>JAFLEG010000551.1 GCA_017302195.1 Verrucomicrobiota bacterium | reverse complement strand
GGGTTCGCGCCGGATCTCCCGGTGTTGATCCTGGCCCGGATGATTCAGGCGGTCGGGGGCGCCCTGCTCAGCGCCAACAGTGTCGCCCTGATCGTTTCCGCGGTTGGGCCCGGACGCCGCGGCAGGGCGCTGGGCATCCAGTCGGCGGCCCAGGCGGTCGGCCTGTGCGTCGGGCCCGCCCTGGGCGGACTCCTGCTCGACACCTGGGGATGGCGCTGGGTGTTCTGGATCAACGTGCCCATCAGCGTGGTGGGCTGGGTGGCGGCCCGCTGGGTATTGCCCAGGACCTCGGACCTTCCGGATCCGAGGCCGCTCGACCACTGGGGAGTGGCCTGTCTCGTCCCTGGCCTGGCCCTGGTGTTCCTCGCGCTGCACACGGCCGGGCAGCCGGGGACGGGGCCGTGGGCCTTGGCGGGATGCGCGGTCGGCGCGCTGGTGTGCCTGGTCGGACTGGTCCGGCATGAACTCCGGACACCGGATCCGCTGCTGGACCTCGCATTGATCCGCAACCGATCCTTTGCCGCCGGCAGCATTGCGGGGCTTCTCTCCTACGTCCTGCTCTTCGCCAGCTTCTTCGTGCTGCCGTTTGTGCTGGTGCGCGTGTATGGGGACAGCGCCTGGACGACGGGGCTCCAACTGGCGGTCATCCCGACGGCCCTGGCCCTGCTGGCACCCGTGGGAGGCCTGCTCAACGACCGCTGCGGCGCCCGGATGCCCACGGTGTTGGGCATGCTGTTGGCTGCGTCCGGTCTGTGGGTACTGGCGATGGCCCTGAACGGCGATCCGCAAGCCCGTGCCTACGCGCTGTTGGGCCTCGGGCTGCTGGGGGCGGGGCAGGGGGTGTTCATTGCTCCGAACAACAGCTCCCTGATGGCAGTGGCCGGGCCGCAGGAACAGGGGCAGGCAGGGGGATTGATCAACCTGATGCGCAGCCTGGGCATGAGCCTGGGGATCACGCTGGGGTCCCTCCTGCTCGCAGGTGGATCCGGTCATGTCACGGTCCTCGAACTGCTGCACGGTTCCCGGAGGACCTGGGTCACCCTCGCCGGGGTGGCCGTGGCGGCGGCGTTGCTGTCGGTGGTCCGCTCCCCGTCCCGGGAGTGCCCGGCCGGGGAGCCACCGTAAGCGTCAGGGAGTGCTCCGCCGAAGGGACGTTCACAGATGCCGTTTCAGCCAACGACCTGCCTGATCGAGGGCGTCGCGGACGGCGGGAACATCGTGGATCGGGTTCAGCAGGCCGTAGTCGTGGATCAGGTTGTCGTAGCGCACCACCGTGACGTCCACTCCCGCCCCGTCGAGCTTCCGGGCGTAGGCCAGCCCCTCGTCGCGGAGCACATCGGCGCCGGCCACCTGGACCAGCGCCGGGGGCAGTCCGCGCAGTTGTTCCAGCGAGGCCTGAAGCGGCGAGGCGTGGATCTCGCGGCGCTGCGCCGGGTCGGTGGTGTAGGCATCCCAGAACCACTGCATCATGGCACGAGTGAGGAAGTATCCGGCGGCGAACTCGTGGTAGGAGGCGGTGTCAAAACTCGCATCGGTGACCGGCCACAGAAGGAGTTGAGCGCGAAATTCCGGGCCGCCCTGGTGGCGCGCGAGCAGGGCCACCGCGGCGGTCATGTTGCCGCCGACGCTGTTGCCGGCAATGACCAGCCGCCGGGGATCCACACCGATCTCGGCGCCATGGGCCGCCACCCAACGGGACGCCGCATGGATTTCACGGATGGCGGTGGGGTATCGGGCTTCGGGGGAGGGCGTATAGTTGACGAACACCGCCACCGCCCCGCTGACCGTGACCAGGTCGCGGACCAGGCGCTCGTGGGTCGGGAAGTCCCCGAGGACCCAGCCGCCGCCATGGATGAAGAGGAACGCGGGCAGGGTGCCGGTCGCCCCGGCGGGCCTCACGATGTGCAGGCCGATGGTGAGGCCGTCCTGCGTGATCCGCTTTTCGGTGACCTCGGCCGGAGGCAGGGTGATCGGGACGGAGGCCTGCGCCCCGACGAGGACCTGGCGCGCGGCGGCGGGCGTCAGCGTCTCCAGCGGCGGACCGCCGGCGCCATTCAGGGCCTTGAGGAAGTCGCGGACGCGATGTTCGACCTGGGGGTTCTCTGCGGGATCAACAGTCTTCATGGACGTGGTTTCGGTGGGATGTCGTTTCCGTCAAACAGGGACCTGGGTCCGGGAGACTACACCTCATTCGACGCAGGGGAAAACCCGACTGAGCCTGGATGGCCACCGCCGATGCCGGCTCGCTTTGCACCAGCCCGCTGCGGCGATGCTCCGGCCTTGCCGCCTGCGCCACCAACACAATCCATCGCCGCAGGACCCCTCTGCGCCTTTCTCTGCGGCGCTGCGGCCGTGCGGCGCCCCGCGTTCAGATTTGCGGAATGGCGCCGGCTTGGAGGGCTCGGGGGGCTGGTGGGATTCTCCGCGCGTGACGTCCGGGGAGGGGCGCCGCATTCTCCCGGCACAATTCGTTGCCAACCGTGAGGAGGCGTCCACCGCCCTCCGTCCGCGAGCCACTCCAGGACCTCAACCTCGAAGCCATGAATGCGATCCAGGGCCATCATCTCATCCGACCGGAGGACCTCCAGTGGCGGGTGGCGGCGATCATGCGGATCCCGAACGCGGATTTTCTGGAGCGCACGGGAAGCGAGAACCTCGCGGCCCGGCTGTGGCGGCTGCCGCCCGGGAGCGCCAACACCCTGCACCGGCATCTCCGGCAGGAGGAATTCTACTTCGTGCTGGAGGGCACGGGCCGGATCCGGGTGGGGGACGAGACCCTGACGGTGCCGAAGCATGGCGGCGTGCTGGTGGGGCCGGAACGCCTGCGCCAGGTCTTCAACGACACCGACACCGAGGTGCTCTGGCTGATCGTGGGGGCACCCGAGGAACTGGAGTTGCTGCCCGGCGCCACCCCCAGGCCCGATCTGTCGCGGATCTACCCGGTGGACCCCAAGCAACTTCCGCCCGAGCTGGCCGGCAAGATGTGGCCGCCGACCTCCTAAGGAACAAGCCATGACGCCCGCCGCCGCCAGCGCCGAGATCTTCCGCTGCTCGTGGTCGCTCTACGACACCATCGTGGCGCATGATTACATGGCACATCGCGAAATTCAGGAGCGCGTGGCTCCGGTGCTGGCAGGGCGTGCGGCGCAGGGGCCCTACACGCTGCTGGATCTCGGATGCGGCAACGCGCGGTGGCTGGGGGACACGCTGCGCCTCTCGCCGCCTGCCCGCTATCTGGGTGTGGATCTCTCCCGTGCCGCCCTGGACGAGGCGGCAGTTCATCTGCGCGCGCTGCGGTCGGTGCGATTGCTGGAGCAGGACCTGCTGGCCTGTGTGCAGGGGACGGCACCCGCCTCGTTTGACGTGGTTTATTCCGGCTTCGCGGTGCATCACCTGGGGGCTGCCGATAAGCAGCGGCTTTTCGAGGCCGTGCGGGCGGTGTTGACCCCGGCTGGCGAGTTTCTGCTGGTGGACGTCGTTCGCGAGGAAGGCCAGAGCCGTGAACAGTACCTGGAGAACTATCTGGCGATGGTTCGAAGCCAATGGACCTCCCTTGGGCCGGAGCAGTACGAGGAGGTCGCCCGGCACATCACGGCCCACGATTTTCCGGAAACGCAATCAGCGCTGGAGGGAATGGCCCGGGAGGCGGGCTTTGATGGGATGGCCCTGCTGGGGCGCTTCGGGGCGCATCAGGTCCTGAGGTTCGCCCGATCCGGTTCCGGAAAATGAGGGGAGGGACAGAACGATGCCCCTCCCGCCTAGGACTCCCTGCGCTTCCCTCTCATCCCCTGGAGGTGGGCCGGTCGGAGGGGGGGAGCTCTCCCGAATCCTCCTGG
>JAFLEG010000550.1 GCA_017302195.1 Verrucomicrobiota bacterium | reverse complement strand
GGATGCTGGAGGCGCTGGAGAGTCGTCCGCGGTCCGGTACCGGCACGCCGGACCGCTGGCAGCGCCACGTTCAGAACTACTTCCAGAAACAGGTGGGTGCGATGGGCTCCGCAGGTCACCCCCCGCCCCTGCCGTCCCTGACCCCGCGCGAGGGGGAAATTCTCGGCTGGATGGCCCGCGGATTCCTGGACAAGGAGATCGCGCGGGAACTGCGCATCAGCGTGTGGACCGTCCACGGCCACGCCAAGCGCATCTATGAGAAGCTGGGCGTGCATTCGCGCACCGAAGCTGTGGTCCGTTATCTGCAGAAGTGACGGCAACCGCCCCCACTTCATCCCTCATCCTTCCGCCCTCCCCCTGAAACAGGCCATTGAGGGCCGGAGACCGGGGGATACTGTCGCCGCCATGGCGACGGCGCATCCCTCTGCGGCCCCTTTCAGTCCGAAGGCTCAACCCTCCGGCCTTCCGCCCCGCCGCACAGGCTGGACCCTGCCCCAGCCCTATTTCAACGACCCGGCCGTTTACCGCCTGGACGTCGAGCGCGTGTGGAAGCGCGGCTGGCTCTTCGCCGGACATCTCTGCGAGATCCCCAGGACCGGCGACTACTTCCTGGTCGAACTGGACACCGAATCGTTGATCGTGATCCGCGGGGAGGGCGACGCCGTGCACGCCCTTCACAATGTCTGCCGCCACCGCGGTTCGGTGATCTGCACCGAACCCTGCGGCCACGTCACGCGGCTGGTCTGCCCGTACCATCAGTGGGCCTACGACCTGGATGGACGGCTGGTCGCCTGGCGCGGGATGCAGTCCGACCTCGACAAGGCGGACTTCCCGCTGACGCGCGTGGCGGTCCGCGAGGTGGCGGGGCTGATCTTCATCTGCCTCGCCCCGGAGCCCACGCCATTCGAGGCGGCGGCGGCGTGCTTCGGTCCGCTGGCGACGCCGCAGGGATTCCGGCGGGCGAAGGTGGCCAGGGCCGAGGATTACCTCGTGAAGGCGAACTGGAAGGTGGTCTGGGAGAACAACCGCGAGTGCTACCACTGCAACGTCAATCACCCGCAGTACATCCAGGCCAACTTCGACCACTACAACACCGACGACACGCCACCCCGGGTCCGTGAGGTGATGGCCGCCGCGGTGTCACGCAGCGAGGCGCGCTGGGCCGCTGAAGGTCTTGCCGCCACGCACGCCGACACCGGCATGACCCTGTTCCCCGATGCCGCCCGGGGCATCTGGTTCAGCGCGAATCGCACCACGCTGGTGGACGGCTGGGTCAGCGAGAGCATGGATGGCCGCCAGGTTGCCCCGCTGATGGGCGACTACCGCGACGCGGATGTCGGCACCCTTCGCATGCGGGCCCTGCCCAACTTCTGGAACCACTCAAGCTGCGACCACAGCGTCAGCACCCGCCTGCTGCCGCTCGGCCCCCAGTTGACCGCCATCCGGGTATGGTGGCTGGTCGCCGAACATGCCGTCGAGGGACGGGACTACGACCTCGGCAGGCTCATGCCCTTCTGGCAGCTCACCAGCGAGCAGGACTGGATCATCTGCGAGCGCCAGCAGAAGGGCATCAACTCCACCGCCTATCAGCCCGGCCCCTACTCCACCTTCAAGGAGTACAACGTCGAGGGGTTCGTCCGGTGGTATCTGGACACCCTCGGGAAGTCTGAATGATGAACGCTGGGTGGTGAGATGGGCGCCATGTTCCACCTTCCCTGGCGGGACGGGGCCTTGCCGGGTCCTGCACGCGTCGCGGCGGACTGTCGTCGTGGCGACTCCACACGCGCACGGCTCACCCGGAGGCTCGCCCCACCGGGGTGATATCTGCACTTCATCCCTCATCCTTCAGCCTTCATCCTTTCCCTCCATGCTCCCCAACAGTGAGATCGTCATCGTCGGCGGCGGCGCCGTGGGTGTCGGATGCGCCTACGCCCTCGCCCGGGCCGGTCACACCGACGTGCTCGTCATCGAACGTGGCGACGACGTCGGCACCGTCACCACCGCGCAGGGCGCCGGTCTGTGCGGACAGGTCCGCGACTCGGTCGAGCGCACCCGCCTGGCCATGCACTCGGTCGCCACCTTCCGTGAACTGCAGCGCAGCGAGGTTCCGCCCGACTGGCATGAGGTCGGGTCCCTGCGGGTCGCCTTGAGCGAGCGACGGGCGGAGGAGTTCCGGAGGATGAAGGCGGCGGCCGACGCCGCAGGACTGGAAACGGAGTTCCTCGACCGCGCGGAAGCGCGGCGGCGCTGGCCGCTGATGAACTTCGACGCCACCGCCGCGGTGCTGTGGTGCCCGAGCGACGGCTACATGACCCCGCGCCACGTCGCCGCCTCCTACCGGCACAATGCCGCGCGCCTCGGGGTCCGCTTCGCCACCGCCACCGCGCTGGAGGGCATCGAGCTCCGACAGGGCCGCGTGGCCGGCATCCGCACCAACCGCGGCACCGCAGAGTGCCGCACCCTGATCAACGCCGCCGGCGCCAATGCCTATCACGTGGCGCGCCTGGCCGGACTGGAGCTGCCGATCTTCCCTGTGCGCCATGAGTACTACGTCACGGTGCCCATGGAGGGTCTGACACCGGACCTGCCCTGTTTCCGGGTGCCGGAGCTGACCCTCTACGGACGCGTCCGCGACGGCGGCCTGCTCCTCGGCGGATGGGAACCGCGCTCACTGAGCCAGGACCCGCGCAGCTTTTCCCCGGACAACGAGCCGCCGCCGGTGGTGACCGACTGGCCGGTGTTGGACGGGTTCGAGGCCAGTTTCACAGGTCTCTTACCGACGTCGCGTCCCGCACAGAAAAGCTGGGTGGGCAAGGGGTGGCCCACCTTCACCCCCGATGGACGCTTCCTCATTGGCGAATGCTCCGGCGTCCCGGGGTTCGTCATGGCCTGCGGCTGCAACGCCCACGGCATCTCCGGATCGGGCGGCATCGGCAAGCTGCTGGTGGAATCCCTCTTCGATCCCCACCCCGGCGACTACGTGCGCAGCCTCAGTCCGAACCGCTTCCTGGGCTCCACACCGGACTGGAGCGAATCCCGCCGGCAGGCCGCCCACGTGTACGAGACGTATTACGGCGTGTAGCCCTCCCCCCCTTTTGGCAGGGCTGTGTTCCACCGCAGCCCCATTCCATTCCGCTGCACCCGTGGCTGAACGACGGGCTCGCCACACCGTAGCTGAGCGAAGGGCGGGAACGCGGGAAGGCCCAACACGCAACGCCTCCCCCCGTTCCCCGCAACCACTCCACACGCGCTGCGGAGGAAATATCGGACGTGCGGAAGCCCGTCCCCACCCCTCTTCGTTCAGTCAACGCGCCGCGCGGGCGGCGCGGGTGGCGGCCTGCAGGTCGTCCACCTCCTGCTTCACCCCGCGCAGCGTCTCGCTGTCCATGCGGTCTATGAAGAGGATGCCGTTGAGGTGATCGGTCTCGTGCTGGACCGCCCGTGCCAGCAGTCCCCCGGCACGGAAGGCAAAGGACTCCCCACGCTCATTGAGGGCGGTGACCTCGACCTCCGACGGCCGCTCAATCTCCGCGTAGATCTCGGGAAAGCTGAGGCAGCCTTCGGGACCCCGTTCCGGAGGCCCCGCGGGGGTCACCTTCGGATTGATGAGCACCAGCGGCATGAACGCCTCGGCATCGGCGGGCTGTCCGGAGATCCAGAGGGAGGACGGACGTTCCTTGATCCCGCGCACATCGAGCACCGTGAGCTGCAGCGCCTGTCCGACCTGCTGGGCGGCGAGCCCGACGCCCCGCGCGGCATGCATCGTCTCGAACATGTCGGCGATGAGCTGCCGGATCTCCGGCGTCACCGACGGGATCGGTGCGCCCTTTTTGCGAAGC
>JAFLEG010000549.1 GCA_017302195.1 Verrucomicrobiota bacterium | reverse complement strand
CAGCTCCTCTGCTCCCGGTGGATTCCCGGCGGCGGTTCCCATACGATGAGCCGATGAACTCGACCTCATCCTCCCCGCCGCCTTCAGCCTCGGAGGATCTCGCCCGTCGCATGGCCGCCCTCGGCATCCGCGAGGCCGACCTCTCCGAATCCTTCGTGAGGTCGGGCGGGAATGGCGGCCAGAACGTCAACAAGGTGGCCACCTGCGTGCAGTTGATCCACGGGCCCTCCGGCATCCGGATCAAGTCGCAGGAGAGCCGCCACCAGGGCGCCAATCGCCGCCGCGCGCGGGAGCTGCTGGTGGAGAAACTGGAGGCCCTGAGGGATGCCACGGTGCGGGAGGCCCGCGCGCGCATCGAGCGGGCCCGCCGCTCCCGCCGGGGGCGACCCCGCGCCCTGAAGGAGCGCCTGCTCCAATCCAAGGCGCGACGCGCCCGCAGCAAGGAACTGCGCCGGCGTCCCGCGGAGTAAATTCGGCAGCTTCTGCCTCTTGACTGGAAAAAACTTCTTTCTATTCCTATCCACCGATTCAGGGCAAAACATCGGCTGACCGGCTATTTGCATGATTACCGTCCAAGAACTGATCAAGGATTTCGGCCCAAAGCGGGCGGTGAACCGCGTGTCCTTCAGTGTCCAGAAGGGGGAGATTCTCGGGTTCCTCGGACCCAACGGCGCGGGCAAGTCCACCACCATGCGCATGATCACCGGTTTCTTCCCGCCGACCTCCGGCCGGGTGACGGTGGGCGGGCATGACCTGAACGAGGATCCGATCCCGGCCAAGCGGCTCATCGGCTACCTGCCGGAGAGCGCCCCCTGCTACAGCGACATGACCGTGCACGGGTTCCTGGCCTTTGCCGCCGAGATGCGCGGGCTCTTCGGGACCGCCCGGGAGCAGGCGATCCAGCGGGTGGTGGGCCTTTGCTTCCTCGAGAGCGTGCTCCATCAGTCGGTGGACACCCTGTCCAAGGGCTTCCGGCACCGGACCTGTCTCGCACAGTCGCTGATCCATGACCCGCCGGTGCTGGTGCTCGATGAGCCGACGGACGGCCTGGATCCCAACCAGAAACACGAGATCCGCCAGTTGCTCAAGCGCTTCGGACGGGACAAGGCGATCATCTTCTCCACCCACATCCTGGAGGAGGTGGATGCCGTGTGCAGCCGGGCCATCATCATTGACCGGGGCCAGGTCGTCGCCAACGGCACTCCGGCCGAGCTCCGGGCGCGGCACGATCTCGCGGGCAGCGTCACCCTGCGGGTGCAGGGCACCGCGGCGGAGACGCTGCGGACCCGGCTCAACGCCCTGCCGGCCGCGGGACGCGTCTCCGTGCAGGGCGACGCGGGCGTGGTGAACGTGCGCGTCTTTCCGCGCGACAAGGCGGTCAACGGCGACCTGGCCCGCTCGCTGTCCGAGCTGGCCACCAAGGAAGGCTGGCGCTTCGACGAGCTGCGCACCGAGGAGGGCCGCCTGGATGACGTCTTCCGCAGCATCACCCGGCCGGAGACCACCAAGGCCTCCGAGTAGCGGTTCCCAGTCCCAGTCCGAGTTCGAGTCCGAGTTTCGTTTCCCGATCAACAGTCCGCTCCGTATGTCTGAATCCCTGCGCAACGTCTGGACCATCGCCAAGCGCGAACTGGTGGGCTACTTCAACTCCCCCGTCGCCTATGTGTTCATCGTCATCTTTCTCCTCCTGAACGGGTTTTTCACCTTCATGCTGGGCCAGTATTTCCAGCGCGGTGAGGCCAACCTCAATGCCTTTCTCATGTGGCATCCGTGGCTGTACCTCTTCCTGGTGCCGGCGGCGGGCATGCGGCTCTGGGCGGAGGAGCGCCGGGTCGGCACTCTGGAACTGCTCCTCACCATGCCCATCGCCGCCTGGCAGGCCATCGTCGGCAAGTTCATCGCCTGCTGGATCTTCATCGCCCTGGCGCTGTTCCTCACCTTTCCGGTGGTCCTCACCACGCTGTATCTCGGCAGTCCGGACGTCGGCAGCATGCTCACCGGCTATCTGGGCAGCGTGCTGCTGGCAGGGGCGTATCTGGCGGTGACCGTCATGACCTCGGCCATGACCCGCAACCAGGTCATCTCGTTCATCCTCTCGGTGGTGATCTGCTTCTTCCTCATCCTGGCCGGATGGGAACCCGTCACCGACCTGCTGGTGCGCTGGGCTCCCGAGTGGGTGGTGAGCACGGTGTCCTCCTTCAGCGTCATGCCGCACTTTGCCGACTTCCAGCGCGGTGTGCTGGACCTCCGCGATGTGGTGTTCTTCGGCAGCGTGATCGCCTTCTGCCTCTTTGCCACCAGCGTCGTGCTGCGGGGCCTGCGTGCGGCCTGAACCCGAATCCTTTCGAATCCGATGAAATCATCGAAGCTTCAGACCATCCTGTTCTCGGCCGCCGGCGTCGCGCTGGTGTTCATCGCCCTGGTGGGGCTGAACCTCATCCTGAGCCCCGCCCGCGCCCGCGTGGACCTCACCGCCGATCGGCTGCACACGCTATCGGACGGCACCCGTCAGATTCTCCGGCGCCTGGATGGTCCCATCGAGGTGCGGCTGTACGTCAGCCAGGGCAAGGATCGCATGCCGCCCGCGCTCCAGACCTATGTGCAGTCGGTGGAGGACCTGCTGGCGGAGTTCCGGGCCGAGTCCGGCAACAAGCTGGATGTCCGGAAGATTGATCCGGAACCCGATTCCGAGGCCGAGGATTCCGCCCGGCTGGACGGTGTCCAGGGCCAGCCGCTGCCCAACGGCGAGGAGATCTATCTCGGCCTTGCCGTGGAGAACGCGCCCGACAAGGTGGTGCTGCCCTTCCTGTCCCCGCAGCGCGAGAAGCTGCTGGAGTACGACCTGGCCCGCGCGGTGTCGCAGGTGCTCTCCACCAACAAGCCGGTGGTCGGCGTGATGAGCCCGCTGCCGGTGATGGGCGGCGGGATGAATCCGATGATGATGATGCAGATGGGACGCCAGCAGCAGAGCGAGCCGTGGGTGTTCGTGTCCGAGCTGAAGCGGGATTTCGAGGTCCGGACCGTTCCCATGGAAGCCGAGACCATCGAGGAGGCCATCAAGGTCCTGATCGTCATCCATCCGCGGGACATCACCGACAAGGCGCAGTTCGCCCTGGATCAGTTCGTGCTCCGCGGCGGCAAGCTGGTGGTCTTCGTGGACGCCCTGTGCATCTCGGACACCCAGCGGCAGCAGCAGCCGAATCCGATGGGCCTGAACTTCGGCACCAGCTCCAGCCTGCCCAAGCTGTTCAAGGCCTGGGGATATGATTTCGGTTCCCAGGTCGTCGCGGACACCACCTTCATGAAGGAACTGGGCGGCCGCGACGGGCGTCCCCAGCCGGTGCCTGGATTCGTCTTCATCAACGCCGAGGGCATTGACGCCTCGGGTGTGGTCACCTCCCAGATTGATGATGTGTGGATGCCCTTCCCCGGGGCCATCCAGGGGTCGGCGGCCGCCGGTCTCAAGGGGGAGCCGCTGCTGTACAGCACCAAGAACTCGCAGCTCGTGGACGGCATCACGGCGCAGTTGAATCCGGAAAAGGTGCTGCAGGACTTCAAGGCATCCGGCGTGGTGTACAACCTCGGCCTCCGCCTCACCGGCAAGTTCAAGTCCGCCTTCCCGGACGGCAATCCCGGCGCGCCGGCCGACACCAATGCGCCGGCGGCATCCGCGGCCCTGAAGGAATCCGCCGCCGAGAACGTGGTCTATGTGTTTGGCGACGCCGACATGCTGGCCAACTCCTTCACCGTGCAGGTCAACCAGATGATGCGCATCGCCATGCCGCTCAATGCCAACCTGAGCCTGCTGCAGAACGTGGTCGAGCAGACCGCCGGCGACGCCAGCCTGATCGGCGCCCGCAGCCGAGC
>JAFLEG010000055.1 GCA_017302195.1 Verrucomicrobiota bacterium | reverse complement strand
CCGCGCCGGCCGGTACCATCGTTGGCAAACACCGACGAAACCCGGCTGACATAGTTCGAGGACGGATTGCTGGTGACCAGGAACTGGATGAGCTGCCTGCTGAGGAACGGCGCACAGTTCGGGTGGTTCACCAGATGGCGCAGGGCGTCCTCGACATCCCGCTCGCCATTCCGCTGATTCGCGGTCCGCGCCGGGATCACAAACCCCCGCAGCAGGGTCTTGCTGCCAAAATCATGCCGGTCGGGCCACATCTCCATCGGGACCACCAGGTCCGGATCATTGAATCCCCCGCCACCCCAGACCTGGCCACCGAACCAGAGTCCGGTGAACACCCGGGCAAACTCCGTGATCTCCCGGTTGCCATAGGTGGGCACCGGCTGCCCCAGCGCATTGAGGACCCGGGTGCCATCGGGGTTCAGCTCCCAGAGCCCGATGGTGAAGAGCTGCTTCACTTCGCGGGCGTAGTTCTCATCTGGAAACTGGTTGATGCTGGGAATGGCCTTCTGGTTCCCCACATGGCTGAGGTAATGCCCCATGGCGGCGTGGAACGTCACCTCCCGCAGCACGTCGTTGTAGTTCCCGAAGGCATGCCGCACGAAGATGTCGTGAAAGTCGGCCACGGCGAGCGGCCGGTGCACCAGATCGCCCACGCGGCGCGAGATCACCAGGATCTGACTCAGCGCAAAGGCCACCCGCTGCCGGAGCTGGTCCGGTCCGCGGATCGCGCCCCGGGCAAAACTGGTCAGCACATTGGCCCCCCGCAGCAGTCCGTCGGCCTCGATGTAGCTGTAGGTGCGGTCCAGCTTCGGGCCCGCCGCATCGGCGAAAATCGCCCGGATGTAGGGCGAATGCAGGGTCGCCGGCTGCGACCCGATCTGGTCATCAATCCAGCCGGCGAAGCCCAGTTCCTGGACACGGTCCAGATCCTCGGGCGTCGGTCCAAAGGTGGCCTGGCGGAGAAAGCGCGCGGCCTGGAGGCGGGACACCTTCTGATGGCCCCCGGCAATTCCGGGGCGGAGGGTCTCCACCATCCGGGCGTAGTCACCGGAGACGGACCCCACCACCGCGCCCGAGGCATCCACCACCGGCAGGGCCGATCGGGTGCTGTTTGGCCGCCGGGGATCGCTGCCCAGCAACCCTTCCGTCCAGTCCGAAACCCCGTCCCCATCCGAGTCCAGATTGGTGGTATCCACCCGGTACAGCTCGGTCGGGCTGATCTCCAGCCGGTTGGGCAGCCGGACCCGCGAAATGCCGTCGGTGGTGAGGGGCGGGGCGCTGTACCGGACCCAGTCGGCGCTTCCGGCCTTCCAGAAGAGCGTCTGCTGCTTCAGCGGCTGATGCGGCCAGCTCAGGATCACATCCGGCGCCTGCGTGGTGAAGGTGAGCGCAATGCGCGAGCCCGCACTCCGGGGATTCGTGCCCCACAGGGCTTCCTGGGCATTGTTGGACCCGTCGCCATCGGTATCCGAGTTCGGTGACAGACCAAAGGCCCGGTACTGAATCTGCCACGCGTCGGGCAGGCCATCGCCGTTGAGATCCTCCCCGGTGGGCCACGAGACGCCGGCGTATTGCGGACGACTGCCGGACCGGGAGGGACTGGACCCCTCGGCCACCTCCAGACCATCCCGGAAACCGTCCCCATCGGAGTCCGGAACCCGGGGATTGGTGCCGTGGAGAAACTCGTCGCGGTTGCCCAGGCCATCGGTGTCCAGGTCCTCAAGCGCGTCCGTGGCGACCAGCTTCTGCAGCCCGTGGGCGTCCTCCCAGGCGTCCGGCATGCCGTCGTTGTCGGAATCGCGGTGGGGGGCGAAGGCCGGACGGTTCTCCAGGGGCGTGGGCGTGAAGAAGAGCGTGACCCCCGCCGGCAGCGCCAGAATGGGGCGGCCGATCACTCCCGAGGCATCCATCCAGCGCGCCGAACCGGTGTCCACCGAGGCGGCCGCGGTACAGCCGGAAAAGATGCGCTGCACCAGCAGGGCGTCGCGCGTCTGATTCCAGATCTCATACGTGAGCGTCCAGGAGTTGCCCGTGCCGCGGCGTGCCCGCAGCCGGAACCGGAGCCGGTCGGAGATGTCCACCGGACCATGGCCGCTGAATCCCAGGGCCGCCGTGAGGTCCTCCACGCGACCGCCCGTGGGCGCCTCGCGGAGCGGCGTGCCCGGACGCCCGGGGGCGCTGAAGGCGCCGCCGGCCTCGGTCTGCAGCCGGTGGGTCAGCAGGCCCTTGTAGTAGCGGATCCCCATCAGCATGGACCGGTAGTCCGCCCCTGTGCTGTTGCGGAGACCAAAGCTGACCAGATCCCCCTCATAGAATTCGTTCGGCTTCAGGGCGCCCGTGCCATGATCCCAGACCAGTTGGACATTCTGCAGGTTCCACTCCCAGCCGGCCGGTGAGGCCGTGTATCGCGGCACCCAGCCCGTGAAGGTCGAACTGCTCGCCTCATTGTAGGACGGGTCGCTGCGCTGCTGGGTCTCCACTCCGTCGCTGACGCCGTCCCCGTCGGTGTCGGCAAGGCTGGGATTGGACGGAATCACCGCGCTCAATTCCTCCGCATCCCCGAGTCCGTCGCCGTCGCTGTCCGACCGGGTTGCGTTGGCCGCCGACTCCGCCCCGTCCCTCAGACCGTCGCCATCGGTGTCCGGATTCTGCGGATCCGTACCCCGCTGATATTCCTGGAGATTGGTCAGCCCGTCCCCGTCGGTATCCGCCGCCACAAGGGCGGTGGAGGCGGGCTGCAGCCCGTTGCGGACCTCCCACCAGTCAGGAATGCCGGAGCCATCGGAGTCGAGCTGCCGGTCCACGATCTGAATGGCATGGATGCCCATGCCCCAGCCCTTGAGGCTGAGCAGGCTCATCGAGAGGTCGCGGGAGGTCAGGTTGGTATAACACACCACATTTCCGGGACGGGTGCGCAGGGACCCGGGCGGCACCTCGATGAAGGTGGATTGCGGCGCCGTGGACCTGGCCTCAAACAGGCGGTCGGTCGCGGAGTTTCCCCCCAGGCGCAGCCGGCCCTGATAGGCATCGGTGACGCCTCCCACCACCACCCAGAGATCATACCGCGCGAACGGCACGTTGCTGACGGTCACGATCGCCGCAACGGTGGTGGATGCCCGGAGCAGGCCATTCATCAGGACCTGGTCCGGAGAACCGGAGTTCCGGGTGCTCGTGGTGTTGTCACAGCTCCACCGGAGGGTCATGCCGGGCACCGCCGTACCGTCGCTCTTTACAATCTGCCCGGCGGTCGGAGTCTGAATATCCGCGGTGTTTCCCGTGGTCTTGCCTCCGGTCGGCAGGGCGATGGTCTCGTTCCAATACCGCTGGGGCACCGGGCCCGCGGGAAGCACCGAGCCCAGCCGCCCGCGCGTGTCCGTCGAGACAAAGTTGATGCCAATGCCTCCACGGAACGGATTGGGACGGGACGACGCCAGCCGCGGATTGGTTCCCATCCGGCGCTCCAGATAGTCCCGGGCTCCGTCGCCATCCGTGTCCGCGGCCAGGGGTGAGGAAGAGGGCTGGCCCTCGACTTCCTCCCGATCAGACAGTCCGTCGCCATCGGTGTCCGCCGAGAGGGGATTGGTCCCCAACTGACGCTCGCGGGCATCATCCAGTCCATCACGGTCGGTGTCGGCCCGGTTGGGATCGGTGGAGCCGACGCCCCCGTTATATTCCTGGCGGGCGGTGAGTCCGTCAAAATCCAGATCCGACGTGGCGTCTGATGGATTCGTATCCGACAGATAATTGTCCCGCTCCCAGGCCGCGGGCAGGCCGTCTCCGTCGGCATCCCCGGGTGTTCCCGCGCTCGCGGCGGACGCCTCGGATTCCAGACGGACAAAATCATACCCGATCCAATATGAGGTTCCTGAAACGATCGGCCCCACGCGGACGAACTCGATGGTGTTCGGTCCGGCGCTCGCCGAGACGCTGGCGCCGGTCATCTCCAGGGTGAGCAGCGTCGGCGAGGACAGCCGATTGGAATGGACGACCGTCGAGACGCCGGCGCTGTTGCGCCAGCGGATCACCATGTCATGGAGGCCCATGCCGCTCTGTGCGACGCCGCGGATCGTTTCACCTCCCACCGGATACTCGACCGTCAGGCGCAAACGGGCCGTGGCCGCGGCCTGGGCTGAGCTCAGCACGAAATGAATCCGGTTGGTCCGGTCCGAAGTGGCGTGAGCCCGCTCCCAGGCGGTCGCCGGCTCCGGGTTGGGGACTGGCAGGGCAGCGGTCAGCCCGTTGAAACCCGCGGGATAGTTTCCGGCGAAGTAGAAGTCGTCATCCGGGGGCGCGACATCCAGCGGATCGTAAAGCGGATCCCCGGGAATGCGGGTCACGCGGCCCGGAACCAGATCATTGGCAAAGTTCTCGGCCGAGAACTCCGCCATGGTCCGATAGGGAACCTCGGTCGGAACATTATCATCACCCAGTTGCCAGACCTGGACATACTGCGCCCAGGCGGAACCGGCCAACATCACCCACGGTGCAACGAACCGGAGACCTCCGGTGATTTTGTTCAGCATCCAGCCTTGAAAAGTCCATCTAACTTCCGAGCCCGGCGGTGCCGGACAGGGACTTAGACAATTGACATACGGCGGGGTTGGTCACCGAACGCATTAATGCCAGTTTCACAGGCGGCAGGCGAGAAATTTTTTCACCGGCAGCCGGAACCTGATGAGGGCGAACGCGCTGTCCGCACGCCTTCCCCATCCACCCGGGGCCCGTCCCCCCATTTCCGGAAGTGTCCAGAAGCCCCAGGACCACAAGCAGCTCAACGGCCCCGGCTGCGATGAGGCGGCCAGCGCGTGGATCCGATTTTGGGGTGCTGGAGGGCAGGATCCTGAGATCCTGAGGGCGGTGGCAATCCGCCGTTGACCGATGCCCGGGCGGCAACCAGCCTTCCCGTCCACGGCGGAATGAGAACTCTCCTGTTTGTCTGCACCGGGAACACCTGCCGGTCTCCCATGGCGGAGGCCCTGGCGCGGGAAGCCCTGGCGGCACGTCCGGAGTGGCGGGTGCGGTCGGCGGGCATTGGTGCGGTGAATGGCCAACCGCCCAGCCTCCATGCAGTCCGGGCCCTCCGGGATCGCGGGCTCGACATCGCCGGCCACCGCTCCCAGATGCTCACGGCCCGTCTGGTGCAGGAGGCCGAGGTGGTGGTCGCCCTGACGCGGGCCCACCTGGACGGCATCCACTACCTGTACCCGGAGGCTGCGGGAAAGACCTTCCTCCTCGGCGATTTTGGCGCCTCCGCGGCGACCACCGGATCGGACGTGGCCGATCCCATTGGAGGCCCCTTCGAGGGATACCTCGAGTGCCGCGACCAGATCTTGCAAGGCATCCAGTCCATGATCCCACTCCTCGACCCGTCGCCCACCGAAAGCCCGGCCCCTGCCGTCGTCACCACCGTCGCTGCCGGCGCCGATCATGCGGGACTCGCGCTCAAAACCGCGCTCGTCCGGGAACTCCAGCGCCGCGGGCTGGACGTCCACGACTTCGGCACCCAGTCCGAGGAATCCAGCGACTACCCCGATTTTGCCCATCCGGTCGCCCATGCCGTGGCCCGCGGCGAGGCGGATCTCGGGATCCTGTGCTGCGGCACCGGCATCGGCATGAGCATTGCGGCGAACAAGGTGCCCGGGGTCCGGGCCGCCCTGGCAGTCACTCCCGAGACGGCCACGCTGACCCGGCAACACAACGATGCCAACGTCCTCTGCCTGGGAGCGCGGACCAGCACCCCGGAGCAGGCCGTGGAGATCCTGAGCGCCTTCCTCGCCGCGCAGTTTGCCGGGGGCCGGCATGAGCGACGGCTCCGGAAACTGGAGGACGACCCGGCATCCGGGGGCATCTTGGCGGCCGCCGATCCCGCCATCGCCGAGGTCATCGCCCACGAGCGGCGGCGGCAGCAGGAAAACATCGAGCTGATCGCCTCGGAGAACTTCACCAGTCCGGCGGTCATGGCCGCCCAGGGAAGCGTGCTGACGAACAAGTACGCCGAAGGCTACCCCGGCAGGCGCTGGTATGGCGGCTGCGAGCATGTGGATGTGGCCGAACAGCTCGCCATTGAGAGGGCGCGCCAGCTCTTCGGGGCCGAGCACGCCAACGTCCAGCCGCACTCCGGATCGGGCGCCAACATGGCGGTGTATTTCGCCACGCTGAAGCCGGGGGACAAGCTCCTGACCATGGACCTGTCGCATGGCGGCCACCTGACCCACGGCAACCGGGCGAATTTCTCCGGCAAGTTCTTTGAGATCGTCCACTACGGCGTGCGGCGGGAGGACGAGCGGATTGACTACGACCAGCTCGCCGCCATGGCCCGGGAACACCGGCCCAAGATGATCACCGTGGGCGCCTCGGCCTACTCCCGGATCATTGACTTCGAGCGGATGGGCGCCATCGCGTCGGAGGTCGGCGCGCTGCTGCTCGCCGACATCGCGCACATCGCAGGACTGGTCGCCGCCGGAATCCATCCCAGCCCGGTGCCGCATGCGGACTTTGTCACCACCACCACCCACAAGACGCTCCGGGGCCCCCGCGGTGGCCTGATCCTGTGTCGGGCGCAGCATGCCAAGGCCATTGATTCGCAGGCCTTCCCGGGCATCCAGGGCGGACCGCTGATGCATGTGATCGCCGCCAAGGCGGTGTGCTTCCATGAGGCGTTGCAGCCGGCCTTCAAGGCCTATCAGGAACAGATTGTGGTCAACGCCCGCGCCCTGGCGGCCGGCATGACCCGCAACGGCTTCCGCATCGTGTCCGGCGGCACCGACAACCACCTGATGCTGGTGGACGTCGGGGCCCGCGGCCTCACCGGGAAGCAGTGCCAGCTCGCGCTGGACGAGGCGGGGATCACCACCAACAAGAATACCATTCCCTTCGAGACCCGCTCGCCCTTCGAGGGTTCCGGGGTGCGCCTGGGCACGCCGGCCGTGACCACCCGCGGCCTGGGGGAGCCCGAAATGGCCGCGGTGGCCGACATGATCAGCGAAGTCCTGCTCGACATCGCCAATCCCGCCACCGCGCATCAAGTCCGGAACCGGGTGCGCGCGCTGACCGCGCGCTTCCCGCTTCCCTACTAAGCCGCTCATCATCCGCTTCGGGTGCATGAATCGGATGCACGCCCGGGTCCGGCGATTGCCGGACTTGAGGCTTGAACCCGGAACCGGGAACACCCTGCAATCGGTCCGTGCTGCATCGGTATTCCCCCGAAGCGTTCTTCGACGAAATGTTCACCGCGGACGGCGGGGCCCGCCCGCACTACCGGCGGTTTCAGCAGTGCTTCACGCCGATGACGCAGGACGTCTTCGACCAGAAGCGCCAGGCCGTGGACCTGGCCTTCCTCCGCCAGGGGATCACCTTCAACGTGTACGGCGACTCCCAGGGTGCCGAGCGCATCTTCCCGTTTGATCTGGTCCCGCGGATCATCCCCGCCCAGGAATGGGACCTTCTGGAGCGCGGCCTGGTGCAGCGGATCACGGCACTGAATCTCTTCCTCCACGACATCTACCACGACCAGCGCATCCTGAAGGACGGGGTGATTCCCCCGATGTATGTGCTGTCGGGAAAGCATTTCCGCCGGGAGTTCATCAATTTCAACGTCCCCAAGGACATCTACATCCATGTCTGCGGCTCCGACCTGATCCGCGGCGACGACGGGCGCTACATGGTGCTGGAGGACAATGCCCGCTGCCCCAGCGGGGTGAGCTACGTGCTGGAGAACCGCGGGGCCATGAAGCGCACCTTCCCCGGCATGTTCGAGCAGGTGGGCGTCCAACCCGTGGAGCACTATCCGCAGGAACTGCTCCGCATGCTGCAGTACATCGCCCCGGCCGGGGTCGCCGACCCGACGGTGGCGCTGCTCACCCCGGGCGCCTACAACAGCGCCTACTTCGAGCACACCTACCTGGCGCGCCAGATGGGGATCGAGATTGTCGAGGGGCGCGACCTCGTCGTGCGCGACTCCCGGGTGTTCATGCGCACCACCCAGGGCCTCCAGCCGGTGCATGTGATCTACCGCCGCATAGACGACGACTTCATTGATCCCACCGTGTTCCGACGCGACTCCATGCTGGGCGTGCCGGGGATCGTCAACGCCTACCGGGCCGGCAACGTCTCGCTGGCCAACTCCATCGGGACCGGCATCGCCGACGACAAGGTGATGTACTACTTCGTCCCGCGGATGATCCGGTACTACCTCGACCAGGAGCCCCTGATTGACAACGTCCCCACCTACCTCGCCAACGAGGAGTCGGACCGGAAGTACATCCTCGAAAACCTGTCCACGCTGGTGGTGAAGGCGGCCAATGAATCCGGGGGCTACGGCATGCTCATGGGTCCGAAGGCCACGCAGGAGGAGATCGAGGCGTTCCGCCGGCAGATCGAGGCCGATCCGCGCAACTACATCGCCCAGCCCATGATCTCCCTCTCCCGCCACCCCACCCACGTCGGCAACGGCGACTTCGAGGGGCGCCACGTGGATCTGCGCCCGTTCATCCTGTACGGCGAGAAGATCGTCATCGTGCCCGGCGGCCTCACCCGGGTCGCCCTGCGCAAGGGATCCCTGGTGGTCAACTCCTCCCAGGGCGGCGGCAGCAAGGACACCTGGGTGCTGTACGGAGACGAATGAACCGGCCGCCCGCCCCGCACGCCTCCCCCATCGAATCATGCTGAGCCGCGTCGCCAACTGCCTCTACTGGATGTCCCGCCACACCGAGCGCGCCGAGAACATCGCGCGCCTGGTGGACACCAACCTCCAGCTCCTGCTGGATTTCCGGAACCTTGACGAGGAACGCGTCGCAGAGCACTGGCTGCCCATCGTGCAGACCACCGGCGACGAGGAGGCCTTCTTCAAGCTCCACGCCAAGGCCACCGGTGAGTCCGTCACCGAATTCCTGGTGTTTCAGCCCGAGAATCCCAACTCCCTGGTGCAGGCGATCTGCCAGGCCCGGGAGAATGCCCGCATGGTGCGGGATCAGATCACCTTCGAGCTCTGGGAGGAGCTGAACCGCCTCTACCTCTTCGTCACCTCGCCCGAGGCCCGGCGTGTCTGGCGCCAGAGCCCCAGCTACTTCTTCGAGCAGGTGAAGGCCAGCTCCCTGCAGATGATCGGGATCACCTACGCCACCCTGCTCCACAACCAGGGCTGGCACTTCACCCAGATCGGGAAGTTCCTGGAGCGCGCCGACAAGACCTCGCGCATCCTCGACGTGCGCCACCAGACCCTGCCCGAGCGCGGCGTGCCCAAGGCCATCAGCCAGGCGGAGGCCCTGGAGTGGTCGGCCGTGCTGCGCTCCTGCAGCGCCTGGGATGCCTACAAGTCCATCCATGGCGCCGAGGTGCATCCCCGGCTGGTCACCGAGTTCCTGATCCTCAACGAGGACTTCCCGCGCTCGGTGCGCTTCTGCGCCGGCGAGCTGAACACCGCCCTGCGCTGCATCTCGGGGGTGGCCGACGGCCGCTTCGTGAACGACGCCGAGAAGCTGGCCGGACGCCTCCTGGCCGAGCTCCAGTTCAGCACCGTGGACGACATCTTCAGCCGCGGACTCCACCGCTACCTCGACGAGCTGCAGTTGAAGCTCAACTCGATCGGGGACGCCCTCTTCAGCTCCTACTTCTTCCTCTCCTTCGCCAATTTTGGCGAGGAGCAGTTTGTGCAGCAGGAGGAGCAGCAGCAGCAGTCACGGTCCCACTGACCGGCGCCGGCATCCGCGGGAGTCCGCCGCCGCCCGCCGGTTCCCCACATTCATGAAGCGCATCGGCATCCTGACGGCCGGAGGTGACACGCCGGCCCTGAACGCCACCATCGCCGGCGCGGTCACGCGCGCCAACCAGCTCCGGGTCGAGATCGTCGGCCTGATCAAGGGCTTCAACAGCCTCTTCAATCCGCGGGTCCCGCACCTGCATCTCAACCCGCTCTTCCAGGAAATCCCCGAGCTGGACCCCACCAAGGGCGGCACGCTGCTGGGATCATCCCGGGATTTCGTGGATCCGACGCAGTCCGACACGCTCGACCAGATCGCAGGACGCCTGCGCCAGCTCGGCATCGAGGGACTGATCTGCATCGGCGGGGACGGCACGCTGAACGGCCTGCAGCCCCTCGCCGACCGGCTGCCCACCGTCCTCGCCCCCAAGACCATTGACAATGACCTGGGGCTGAATCACCCGAGCGAACCCGATGAATGGGTCCGGGTCGCCGACGCCACCGCGAAGTCCGGCTTCCGCTACAAGCGCACCGAATCCCGCGCGGTGTTCGACCTCCACCAGACCGTGAACTACGCCACGCCGGGCTATGCGACCGCCGTGTTCGTGTCCGCCAGCGGCGTGGAGCGCATCCGCACCACCGCGGAAAGCCACCGGCGCATTGCCATCGTGGAGGTGATGGGACGCCACTCCGGCTATCTGGCCCTGGGATCCACCTATGGGCGTCCGGACATCGTGCTCGTGCCCGAATCCCCGCTCGACCTGGAGCGGCTCGTCGAGCGGGTGAAGCACATTTACGATCTTCAGAAGAACGTGGTGATCGTCTGCGGCGAGGGCATCGTGGACGCCCAGGGGCGCGAACTCGGCGCCGAACTGAATTCCTCCGACCCGGCCGGCAACGTGATCCTGACCGGCGCCGGCGAGGCGCTCCGGGCCAAGCTCATCCAGATGATCGGCGACCGGTACTTCCAGCTTTACCGGCGCGGGGAAACCGCCCGCGAGGCGATCTTCACCCGCAAGGTGGGACACACCCAGCGCGGCGGACGCCCGATCCTCTTCGACCGGTTCTACGCCGCCCAGCTCGGGGCGCAGGCGGTGGACCTGCTGCTCGACGGACGCAACAACGCCGTCTCGGTGCTGCAGTACGATGGCGTCAAGGGATTCCATGTCGCCGGGTACGACGCCAACCGTTTCCGCGACCGCTGGGGCCTGATCCACGCCCGGCACATGCACCCCTCCCTGTACGATCCGGTGCTGATGAAGCCGTCCCGCATCGGCATTGACTACCTGATCCCCATCTTCACCGACGCCATCGGCAACGACGACATGGAGCATCTGCGCCAGACGCTCTTCGCCGCTGCCAACCTCACGCAGCCCTACCACTCCATCAATACCGACATCAACAAGCGGATCCGTTACCTGACGCCCCCCGCCGCCTGAGGCACCGCCCCCAACCCGACACGACCGCCCTTCCATGCCCATCCACGTCGCGCTCCGCCACAAGACGCACTACACCTACGACCGCCCCACCGGCCATGGCCCCCATGTGGTGCGGCTGCGCCCCGCCCCCCACTGCCGCTCCCACATCCTGAGCTTTTCGCAAACCATCACCGGGGGCGAACACTTCATCAACTGGCAGCAGGACCCCTTCGCCAACTGGAATGCGCGGCTGGTGTTCCCGGAGAAGATGACCGAACTGGGCATCGAGGTGGAAGTCGTCGCCGAGATGGCGGTATACAATCCCTTCGACTTCTTCCTGGAGGAGGCCGCCACCCATTATCCGTTCCAGTACGAGACGGGACTGCGCAAGGACCTGGCGCCCTTTCTCGAGGCCGCCCCGCTCACGCCGCAACTGACCGGGTTTCTGCAGGACATCCGCCGCGACATTCTCCGGCATCCGGAGGCCCTGCCCCACGCCGCCACGCCCTCCGGCGGACACCGGCTGGACGTCCATCACGACGGGGGGCGCCTCCCGGTCACCCCGCCTCCGGCCGCGGCTGGAAACTCCGATCGGTTGCGGACCATTGATCTGCTGGTGGCGGTCAACCAGCGCCTGCAGCAGGCCATCCGCTACGTCATCCGGCTGGAGCCCGGGGTGCAGACACCGGAGGAGACGCTCACCCTGCGCAGCGGTTCCTGCCGCGACTCCGGATGGCTGCTGGTCCAGGTGTTGCGCCACCTCGGATTCGCCGCCCGCTTCGTCAGCGGCTACCTCATCCAGCTTGCGCCGGATGTGAAGGCGCTCGACGGCCCGAGCGGCAC
>JAFLEG010000548.1:3296-3889 GCA_017302195.1 Verrucomicrobiota bacterium | reverse complement strand
CGCTGCTGCTGGCCACCGGACAGTTGGTGGGGCAGCGACTGCGCGAGACGGGTCAGTCCCATCCGTTCCAACATCGCCGCCACCCGGTGCCGCCGTTCCCCGGCCGGAACGCCCCGCACCTCCAGGCCGTACGCCACATTGCCCGCGACGGTGCGCTGCGGGAACAGGGCGGGATGCTGGAAGACCAGGGCCACCGGACGCTCCTGCGGCGGCACGGCGTCCAGGGGCCGCCCCTCCAGTTCGACGGTCCCGGCCTCCGGGGTGTCGAGTCCTGCAATCAGCCGGAGCAGCGTGGTCTTGCCGCAGCCGCTGGGTCCGACCAGGCAGAACAATTCGCCCGCGGACACGGAAAGGCGCAGGCCCCGCAGGACTTCCACCTCGCCCCGCCGCCGCCAAATGTCGTGAAGGACCAGCATCGGAAATCGGGGACGCTCCGGGTGCCCACACAGCCCGGCCCAGCCCTCAGGCGCTCAGACCCGCAGGAAGATCCGGCGCTGATAGAGGAACCGGGCGAACCAGAACAGGAGGAACACCGCGACCAGGGCCACCAGGGTATCTCCAGCAGGCCCCAGCGATGCCTGGATCTGCCCTCC
>JAFLEG010000548.1:0-3286 GCA_017302195.1 Verrucomicrobiota bacterium | reverse complement strand
AACCGCTCCGCCACCCGCCGGAAGTTCAGGATCTGCGCCGCCAGGTAGAGGGTGAGCGCATTGGCGCCCACCCACACGAAGGGCTGACACCACCGGCGCCAGCCCCAGACATCCACCACCTGATGAAAGAGCCCCAGCAGCATCAGGCTGTAGCCGCCGGCGACGAGCACGTAGGAGGAGGTCCAGAGCTTCTTGATCACCGGGAACTGGAGCCCCCACAGGGACCCCACCAGCACCGAGGCCACCCCCGCCCCGATCAATCCCAGAGAGCGCCCCGTGGGCGTCCGGCGGCCAGACTGAAGCCACAGGCCCGCGAACAATCCGAGCAGGCAGGTCGCCACAGCCGGGAGGGTGCTCAGCAGGCCTTCCGGGTCATAGTACCGGTCGTAAAGGCGCCCGGGCAGGTACTGGAAGTCGAGGTGGTTCGCCAGGTTGTAACCGGGATCGTAACGGCCCTGGACACGCTGGGTCGTGGACTGGAACAGGACGGCGGCGTTGGTTTCCCCGCGGGACTGGGCCAGCGTGGCCAGCGCCTCGGTGTCGAGACGGATGTCCCGGATCGGCACCCAGGCCATCATCGCCCAGTAGCCCAGGAGTATCCCGGCCGTCAGCGCCGCCAGCACCCGCGGGGTGGCGACCACGAAGAGCAGCGCCGTGGCCGTGTAGCACAGCGCGATGCGGTTCAGCACGCCCAGCATGCGGAGACCGGAGAGCGGGGTGCTCAGGCCGCCCGAATAGAACAGGCCGATCGCGAACAGGAGGAGTCCACGCACGAGAATCTTGCGGACAGTCGCGGCACGTCCCGACCGTTCCAGACTGCGCGGGACGGAAAAGGAGATGGCCGCGCCGACCATGAACACGAACAGCGGAAAGATCAGGTCGTAGAAGCGGAATCCCTCCCAGGCGACGTGGGTCAACTGCCGTTTGAGCGCGGCGAACAGCGGATTGGTGCTCCAGCGCTCCAGCGCTCCGACCATCAGCCCGCCCCCGGCGATCCAGAACATGTCGAAGCCCCGCAGGGCATCCAGCGACATGAGGCGGTCCCCGCCGGACGGCGCAGGCAGGTTGGGAGGCGCAGGGGTTGAGGGGTGGGACGGGACACTCACAGGCGGATGAAGATCTGGCGGACGTACAGGAACCGGGCCACGGCCACGCACAGCAGGATGCTGGTCAGCGAGATCAGGAACCCGCCGAATCCGGGCGCCACGCGGGCATCGAGCGTCTGGGCCACGCTTCCGCCCACCAGGCGCTCGGCCAGTTGCTGGAACGACACCACGTGGGCCAGCAGGTAGAGCGCGATGGGATTCATGCCGATCCAGACAAACGGCTGCGCCCAGCGGCGCCATCCCCGGACCTCGATGATCTCATGAAACGCCGCCAGCAGGATCAGGCTCCAGCCGCCGGCCAGCAGCACGTAGGAGGAGGTCCACAGCTTTTTGATGACCGGGAACACCAGTCCCCATCCGTGGCCCAGCAGCACCAACCCCAGTCCGCACAGGGCCAGGTGCCGCACCTTCTCCCGGTCCGAACGGCGCGGGTCGGTCAGGTACAGTCCGGCGAACACGCCCAGGAGGCAGGTGACCACGGCGGGGGCCGTGCTCAGGATGCCCTCCGGGTCGTGCGATCCATCCCAGCGCCGCAGGGGCAGGAATTTGGAATCGAACCAGTTCACGATGTTGCGCCCCTCGGCCCACGTCACCACCGGCTCCCCGGGTGCCGGCACCCATGCCAGCAGGGCCCAGTACCCAAGCAGGATGCCGACGGCAATCGCCGCCAGGGTGCGCGGACGGCAATACAGAAAGAGCGTGGCGGTGATGCCGTAGCAGATCGCAATGCGCTGCAGTACCCCCAGCAGGCGGATCTCCTGAAACGGCGTCGAGAACCCTCCATAGACGAAGACGCCCAGCAGGTAGAGCAGCAGGGTCCGGCGGAGGACCCGCCCCAGGGCCTCGCGGTGTCCGCCCTGGGCGACGATTCGCGACAGGGACAGCACGATGGAGATTCCCACCATGAACACGAACAGCGGGAAGATCAGGTCGTAGAAGCGGAACCCCTCCCAGGCGACGTGATCCAACTGGGTGCCGATGGCCCGGACCAGGGATCCGCCCTGCACTCCCAGCACGGCGCCGCCGATGGAATCCGCGCCGAGGATCCAGAACATGTCGAATCCCCGCAGGGCATCCAGCGACATGAGGCGGCCATGGACCGGTCGGGTCCGGACCTCGGAACCGGCGGATGGAGAAGCGGAGGAAGCCATGAAGGCCCACGAAGGAACCACGCGCCTCGAAACCCCAGCAACCGAAAACACCTTCTAGAATGTCACCACCCAGCCGCCGTCCGGCCCGGCGAACACCGCCGGAGCGCTCCACACCGGCAGTCCGGTCACCTCGCCCGGAGAATCGCCCCCCTGTCCGGACGGCTCCAGGGCCTGCCAGGATATCGCACCACCCCGCTGCCATCCGGTGCCCTCCGCCCAGGCGCACACGGACGCTCCAGACGCAGTCACCGCCAGGGCCGGGTGGCGCGCCCGCTGTCCCCATGTACGGATTGCCGGGTCCGCACCCTTCGGACCCTTCCGTGGTGCAACGGCGATTCGGATCGCCCCCCGGGTCTCCCAGGCCGCCAAGATCCCTCGCGGCATCTCCACCAGGGATCCACTGCTCATCGGACACTGGAGCGCAGGCCACGCATCGGAAAGCATCGGTTCCCAGGGAGCCTCTCCCGTCGCAGACCGCACCAGCACGGTGGGTCGGTCTCCCGGGTCGGGACGAAACGCCCGGTACAGCACCCACAGGGCTCCCTCCGAATCGGCCAGAGCCCGGAGGCTGCAACAGGCGCAGACGCCGGCGTCCAGCCCCAGGGGGTGCTCGGGAGCAAACGAGACACCGTCATCGGCGGACCGCGCCCGGAACACCCTCCGGACCTCTTCACCGTCGCCTCCGTCGGCGGGGCCATGAGCTCCATTATCTTCGTGCTGCCGGGTCTGGTGATGGTGGGCTGGTGGCTCGAGTTTCCGTTCTGGGAATCGGTGCTGATCTGCACCCTCGGCGGCATTCTCGGCGTCACCTTCTCCATCCCGCTGCGGCGTGCGCTCGTGGTCAATGGCGGCCTGCCCTACCCGGAAGGCGTCGCCGCCGCCGAGGTTCTCAAGGTCGGCTCGCCCGGCGCGGACCAGAGTGACGAGGCCGTGCGGGAGAACAAGGCCGGTCTCTGGGTGGTGATCTGGGGCTCGATCGTTTCGGCGGCCTACGCCCTGGGCGTCTCGGCCCGTCTGTTCGCAGGTGAA
>JAFLEG010000547.1 GCA_017302195.1 Verrucomicrobiota bacterium | reverse complement strand
CCCAAGCGTCCCGGCCACCCGCTCCATACCCCCTTCCGACCCCTCGTCCATCGCCCCAGTGTCACTCCACAGGCGCAGTACTCGCCCTCCAACCACCTCTCACAGGACTTTGCAAACAGCCCTGGCCTGAGGGCCCCCGGTCGCAAGGTCTTCATTGCGCCGGTGTGCCGCGCACGTACTCTGCCGCCCGCGCATGGATTCGCAGCTCCTACAATATCTTCCCGTCCTCCTGCTCCTGTTGGTGGCCGTCGGTTTTGCCGGAACGACCCTGGTGATTTCCGTGCTGCTGGGCAAACGCGGGCGCCGCACCCAGACCAAGGACGTCGCCTACGAGTGTGGCATGCTGCCCGAGGGCGAGGGCAATGCCCGGATGTCGGTGAAGTTTCACCTGGTCGCCCTGCTTTTCGTCCTCTTCGACATCGAGGTGGTCTTCCTGTTTCCATGGGCGGTGATCTACAAGTCCATGCTCCGGGAGAATGCCGCACTCATCCTGGGAAGCATGGTGAGCTTCCTGGGCGTGCTCTTCGTGGGCTACCTCTATGCGCTGAAGAAACGCGCCTTCGACTGGACGCGCTGAGGGCCCCGGCGCGGCGCCGTCTTCCGGAACCGGCAGTGGTGATTGCAGCGACATCCCGCAGGCTCCATGGGTTCCGATTCCAACGCGGTCTCCTTTGACTATCTGGTGCTGGGCAGCGGGATTGCCGGATTGAACTTCGCCATCCGGGCCGCGCAGCACGGCCGTGTTGCCATCGTCACGAAAAAGAACCGGGCCGATTCCAACACCAACTGGGCCCAGGGCGGCATCGCCAGCGTGACGAGCCGCGAGGATTCCTTTGACCTGCATGTGCGCGATACCGTGGATGCCGGGGCGGGCCTCTGCCGGGAGGCGGTGGTGCGAACCATCGTCGAGGAGGGCCCGGAGCGCATCCGGGAACTGATGGCACTGGGCGCCCGGTTTACCGAACGCGCCGTTCCTGAGGAACCCGGGCGCCGGGAACTCGACCTGACCCGCGAGGGTGGTCATTCCAAGCGGCGCGTGCTTCATGCCCGCGATGCGACCGGCGCGGAGATCGAGCGCACCTTCCTGCGTGCGGTGGCTTCGGAGCCGCACATCACGGTTCTGGAGAACCACCTGGCCATTGACCTGATCACCTCGCGACGGCTCGGGCGCCCCGGCGGAGACCGGGTCCTTGGGGCCTACGTGCTGGATCGCATCGGAGGCCGGGTGCTGACCGTGGCCGCCCCGGTGGTCGTGCTGGCCACCGGAGGCAGCGGCAAGGTGTATTTGTACACGACCAATCCGGATATTGCGACCGGCGACGGTCTGGCCATGGCCTACCGGGCCGGATTGCCGGTCGCCAACCTGGAGTTTGTGCAGTTTCATCCCACCTGCCTCTTTCATCCCCAGGCCAAGAACTTCCTGATTTCGGAGGCGGTGCGCGGCGAGGGGGGGGTGCTGCGCGGACGGGACGGCGAGCGGTTCATGCCCCGGTACGATCCCCGCGCCGATCTGGCGCCCAGGGACATCGTGGCGCGCGCCATTGACTCGGAGATGAAGCGCACCGGCGCCCCGTATGTATCCCTGGACATCACGCACCAGCCCGAAGCCTTCATCCGGGAGCACTTCCCCAACATCCAGGCCCGGTGCCTGCAACTGGGCATGGACATGGCCCGGGATCCCATTCCGGTGGTCCCGGCGGCTCACTACCAGTGCGGGGGGGTCGTGGCCGGAGTGGACGGGGTCACGGAACTTCCCGGGCTGTACGCCATCGGGGAAGTGGCCTGCACCGGACTCCACGGGGCGAACCGGTTGGCGAGCAATTCCCTTCTGGAAGCCCTGGTCTGTTCGCACCGCGCGGCGGCGCATGCGGCGGAAATCTGCCGCGAAACCGACAGCCGCCCCCTGCCGGCCTGGGAAACCGGCGACGCGGCGGACCCGGACGAACTCGTGGTGGTGGCGCACAACTGGGACGAAATCCGACGCACGATGTGGGACTATGTGGGCATAGTTCGAACCACCAAACGGCTCCTACGGGCGCAACAGCGGCTGGCAAACCTGCAGGATGAGATCCGGGAGTATTACTGGGATTTTCGCGTCACCTCCGACCTGCTTGAACTGCGCAATCTCGCGACGGTGGCCACCCTGATTGTCGGATGCGCGCTTCAGCGCCCCGAAAGCCGCGGGCTGCATTACACCCTCGATTTTCCCCAGGCGGATCCCCGGTGGGCGCAGCGGGACACCGTGCTCCGCCTGCCAGGCGGATGAGCGCAGCAGGTGGGTTTCAGCTTCGGGACAGCAAACCAGACCAAAATCCTCCGGTATCGAATTGACAGCGCCAGGTCGGGACATAGGGTGTCTGAAGCAGACGGAATCGGTCCGCTTTGAACCATGCAAGTCACCCGTGCCAGTGAATATGGGATGCTGGGGCTGATCGCCCTGGCACGACGGCCGTTGGGCGACGTGGTGATGGTGGATGTGCTGGCTGGCGAGGAGGGGGTGCCCGCCTCCTTCCTGGGAAAGATCTTTCAAAGCCTGCAGCGTGCCGGGTTGGTGCGTTCCGCCCGCGGGACAGGCGGGGGCTTCTCGTTGTCCCGCCCCCCGGCAAGCATCACGGTGCTCGATGTCATGGAGGCGGTTGAGGGGCCCATCGCATTCCAGCGGTGCCTGGAGCCTGAAGCCACCTGCGGCCATCAGGGTGGCTGTGCCCTCTGCGGGCTGTTCACCGAAGCGCAGGACCGGGTCAAGGAGGTCTTCGGCCGGACCACGCTGGCCGAGCTGGCCTTCCGTCACACCGCCTTTTTCGAACACCAGGCTCGGACCGGGAGGGTCGGGCCGAAGCATCCGGCGGTTCCGGCTGCCGCCGGCATCCGCTCCAGTTCACGTGCACGCCGCCGTTCCAGTGCCGTTCCCCTTTCAAAATCTCAAAAAGCATGAGCGATACCTACACTCTCTACAATGCCACCGTGATGGAGCATTTCATGAACCCCAGGAACATGGGGGACCTGAAGGATGCCGACGGTGTGGGCGAAGTCGGCGCCGCCGCCTGCGGCGACATCATGAAGATCAGCCTGAAGATCAAAGACGGGCGGATCGAAGACGCCCGCTTCAAGACCTTCGGCTGCGGCTCCGCCATCGCGAGTTCCAGCATGGCGACCGAACTCATCAAGGGCCGGACCATTGACGAGGCGATGCATTTCTCCAACCAGGAGGTGGTGGACGCCCTTGGCGGGCTGCCGCCGGTGAAGATCCACTGCTCCGTGCTGGCCGAGGAAGCCCTGAAGGCCGCTTTGGAGGATTACGTGAAGAAGCATCCCGAGATCGTGGCTCAACCGGCCGCTGCGGAACCGGTTGCGGCCTGACACCGGCGTCCCTGGACGATCTGCCCCGGTCCCTGCCGCAATGCAGGGACCGAAGGCTGCTTCCTCCGCTTTCGCGTCCCGCCCAGAATCCATGCGCCACGTTTATCTCGATCACCAGGCGAGCACGCCGGTCCGTCCCGAAGTGTTTGAGGCCATGCGGCCCTACTTCACCGAGGCCTTCGGGAACCCCTCCTCCCTGCACCAACACGGCCTGCGGGTGCGCGAGGCGTTGACCAAGGCACGCAACCAGATGGCCGCGCTGGTAAACGCCGACAGCGGCGAGGAAATCTTCTTCACCTCCGATGGCACGGAATCCGCCAATCTCGCCATCAAGGGGGTGGCGTACGCCAATGAACGCCGGGGCAAGCACCTGGTCGTTTCGGCGACCGAGCATCCCAGCGTGATGCAGTCCGTTGAGTTCCTGGAACGGCAGGGCTGGACGTGCACGCGTGTGGGAGTGGATGCGGCTGGAGTGGTGAGTCCCGAGGAACTGGACCGTGCCATCACCCCGCAGACCACGCTGGTGGCGGT
>JAFLEG010000546.1 GCA_017302195.1 Verrucomicrobiota bacterium | reverse complement strand
CAAGAGGCCGGGGCAATTTTGGACGGCCACGGGGATGAGAAATCTGGGGGCATTGACCGAGGCCCGTCACAACCTCCACTGGGAAGAACTCTGGACCACCCACTGATCGGGGGCAGTGCCAGGATGCGCCCGCTGGCACGGGCGCATTCCTTTTTTGGATGGGGAGCACACGCGTCCCGCGTGTTGTCCCGGGCGTCTCGCTCGGGACTTCGTGGACCAATTCCCTCTCCGCGCTTCGGACTTGAGTGACGCGTGGGAATGATGTCAGTGGATGAAGAACCGCGCGGGACGCCAGGTTCCGCCCGCCAGAGGCGCACGCTGCCCATCCCAAGCCGAGATGTGGCTGCGCGTCTCGGGGTGATTTCTCAACCGCTGTCTGGAAACTCTCCCGGTCGCAGCCCGAGACTGCCTGCGGCGCGTCATGATTTCCTACGATCCCAAGAACTGGCTTCGGATCCTGTTCGATTTTCCCCGAAGCCGGGTGTTCCGAACCCTCGCCCTGGATGTGGTGGGCGCCGGGCTCTGGGCGGCCCTGGTGGTCTGGGTGGAAACGGATCTGATCCGGGTGGCCGTGCCGCTCGGACCCTCATTCCTGTCCATCCTGGGAATCATTCTGGGCCTGCTCCTGGTCTTCCGCACCAACACGGCCTATGACCGATGGTGGGAGGGGCGCCGGCTCTGGGGACAGTTGGTCAATCAGTCGCGCGGACTCGCCCGCGCCGTCGCGTCCCAGATGACGTCCGACGTCCCGGGCCGGGGTCGCCGCGCCCGGTATGCCGAACTGCTGGCCGAGTTCCCGGTGCTTCTGGCGGCCCACCTCCGCCAACCCCGCGGCGCCATCGGTCCGCACCGGCCCAATGCGGTCCTGACCGCGTTGCATGGCGAGGTCCAGACGGACCTCGTCGCCGGCCGCCTCAGCCCTGAATCGCGCATTCCCCTGGCGGCACAGCTCCAGGCCCTGGATGACGTCCTGGGCGGCTGCGAGCGCATCCGGAACACCCCGATCCCCTTCAGCTACTCCTCCTACATCAAGCAGTTCGTGCTGCTCTACGCGCTGATCATGCCCTTCGGCCTGGTGCGCGAATTTGGCTACGGCACGGTGATCGCGAGCATGTTCACCTTCTTTGCCACCATGGGAATTGACCTGCTCGCCACCGAGATTGAGGAACCGTTCGGCACCGACACCAACGATCTCCCCCTGAACACGCTGGGCGATATCATTGGCCGGGACGTCCGGGTCATCCTGATCGGCGAGCCGTCCGGGGAAGGGGGGGGCGAAGGAATGGCTCCTATTTCGGGCGTGCCGCAGGCTTCGAGGAAGCGCGGTACGGAACAGTGACCGGAGCCTGGATGATCTCCTGTCGGCCAACCGCGGGTGCCCTCCCGCTGGCCTTCCGGCCCCAATGCTGGTGACCTTGGGGTCGGCATGAACCGCATCCTGGTGCTTTTCGATTCCAAGTCCGGCAACGTGGCTCGCATGGCCGAGCGGGTGGCCGAGGGCGCGCGGCAGATTTCGGACACCGAGGTGAGGATCCGGTCGGTGGACGAGGCGGCTGCGGACGACGTGCTCTGGTGCGACGGACTGGCCGTCGGCAGTCCGACCAACATGGGTATCCTGTCCTGGCGCATGAAACGCTTCTGGGACGAGACCATGGGGCCGCACTGGATGGCGGTGGATGGCAAGATCGCCTGCGCGTTCAGCAGTGCCGGAGGCTGGGGTGGGGGCATGGAACTGGCCTGCCAGTCGCTGCTCACCGTGCTCATGAACTTCGGGTTCCTGGTGTTCGGGGTCACCGACTACGCCGGAAAGAAGATGACCCTGCACTATGGTGCGGTGGCGGCGAAGGAACCTCGCGAGGAGGAAACCCAGGAGGCCTGCCGCATCCTCGGGCGACGTCTTGCCGAGTGGACTGCGGTGATGGTGCACGGTCGTCACGAGGAGCATCCGCTCAAGAAGCCCACCCCGCGCATGCCGCCGTCGTAGGCCGTGGATCGGCCCGGCCCTCAGTACACGTAGGCGTGGAATCCGGATCTTCGGGCCTGCCACTGGAGCTTCGCCCGCGGACGGTTCTCCACGTGCCCGTCGGCAAATCCGAGGTTCAGGCCCCGCAGCGAGCCCGCCCACTGATGGCCCCCGGAGTTGTCCCGGATCTCCACGATCTGACGGTCGGCATCCCACGTGCCCAGATACCAGTCGGAAATCATCGGCTGCGTTGCGACGGTGGGGTCGTCCAGACGCCTCGGCCAGGGTAGCGGGGTGCGCACCTGCAGGAGACTGGGGTCCGGATACTCCACGGTCGGACCCAGCTTGCGGGGCACCCACCACATCAGGTCCGCGAAGTAATAGTTTGCCCGCTGGATGTGGGTCATCTCGTCCACCAGATCGGCCGGGGTGAGGAATTCCCGTCCGCGGAGTGTCCGGAAGTTTGCTTCACGCCCCGCTCGCCGCATGGGACGGGTCGGACAAAACCACATGGGCACTCCCACGCCATACGAGGCCATGTTGGTGACCATTTCATGGGCCACGATCCAGGGTTCGATGAAGGACAACTGATTGGTCGGCAGCCGGAACGAGGGGAGTCGCCCCTTGCCGTCGTCGGTGGCATAGACATTGGCCGCAATACCCCATTGCCGGTATTGGTTCAGGCAGATGGTAACCTTGCCGTTAAAGCGGGCGCGCAGCAGCGCGGGCAGGAGCAGGCCGGCCAACACGCCGATCACGGCCAGAACCACCAGCAACTCAACGAGGGAGAAGGCGCGTCCGGGCTCGGTGGTGGTCGGCTGATCAGGCTTCATGGCACGGTTGGACATCGGGAGGCGATGGGCCTCACGAGGGATCGTGGGTGGCCCGTCGGATAACGCTTCCCTCGTTCCCTGTCATTCGGCCACGGGCCCTGCGGATCCCTATGGGGTCGCGGTGGAACACGCCCAATGGGTCATCGTGTCATCGGCCGGAGTTCCAGGGACAACGAGGCTTCGAAGTGTTCGCCCGGCTTGAGCACGACCAGTTCGCCGTCTCCGCGTCCGAAGGAGTTTGGCAGCGCGGTCCAGGGCTCGATGCAGAAGAAGGGGGCGGTGGTGTCCGGAGCCCACAGGGCGAGGAATCGGTAGGCCGGATTGTCGCCCAACTGGAGCGCCACCTCGACACCGCCCACGGGATCCCGGAGGGCCACTTCCCGGGACGCCAGTTCGCCCAGAAAGAGCGTTCCGCTGGCATCGGTGGCGATGCTGAGGTCCTGCGCCGGCAGGGGTTCGTCGAAGAAGGCGGAGGCCTGGTCCACCGGATGAAACCGCCGGCATCGCGGCAGTCGCACCACGCAGCGGTTCCGTTCCGTTCCGGCCAGAGGCACGCGGAGGTACGGGTGAAATCCAGCGCTGAAGGGCAGGGGTTGCTGGTCCCGATTCTCGACCATCTGGTGCCAGACGAGGCGTCCGGATTCCAGGCGGTAGGTCAGCCGGTGGCGGAAGGCGAACGGGTAGCTGGGGCGGGTGCGTTCCGAGTCGCGGAGCTCCAGGGTCACCGAGGCCGCGGAGCGGTCCACCACGGTCCAGGGCACCCGGCGGGCGAATCCATGCTGGGGCGATTCGTAGGAGGTGCCGTTGAGCACATAGCGGCCCTCGTGCCCCTCGGCGACGTTGTAGCTCACGTGCGGGAAGAGCACCGGCGCTCCGGCCCACATGCGGTCGGGATACCGCGCCACCACCGCCTCGTCGTGATGCAGCGCGTCCACCCAGCCGCGCCCGGGCAGTTGCCGTGCGTAGCGGGTCAGCCAGGCGCCGAGGTCGGGATGCACCACCGCCAGAGCGTCCTCACCGTCCCGAAGTTCCACGGCTTCCGACATGCCCCGGAGCGTACGCGGCGGCGGGCCCGGTTGGAAAGGGCGCGCTCGGTGACGCAGTGTTCCTCCCGCACCTGCTTC
>JAFLEG010000545.1 GCA_017302195.1 Verrucomicrobiota bacterium | reverse complement strand
ACGATGCGCATCGCGGGAAGCCCCGGCGCGCAACGCTTCCCCCGTTCCCCGCAGCCACTCCACGCGCGCCTCGGGGGAAGTCACGGACGTTGCGGAAGCCCATCCCTACCATTCCTCTTTGGTAGGGCTGTGTTCCACCGCGGCCCCATTTGAATCCGCAGCGCCCGTGGACGAACCACGGGCATCGCGGGAAGCCCCGACGCGCAACCCTTCCCCCGTTCCCCGCAGCCACTCCACGCACGCCTCGGAGGAAGCCACGGACGTGCGGAAGCCCGTCCCTACCATTCCTCGTTGGTAGGGCTGTGTTCCACCACGACTCCACGATTCCTCCCTGCGGCGGCGAAGCTTCTCCGCTATCCTCTGATCCGATGAGGGCAACGCCCTTCGATTTAAGCCGGCAGCGGAATCCGGGAGCTTCCCCGGATGGGCTCCCCATTCATCCCTCATCCTTCATCCTTCATCCTTCTCTCCGGATGCCATGGTTCTGGGCCTTGCTGGTCGCCCTCCTCTGCCCGGTCTCGAGCCTCGGCGCCGAAGCTCCCGACCACACCCCGTCCCCGCAGCGGGGCGGCACCCTGCGGCTCGCACTGCCCAACGACCTGCGCTCGCTGGATCCGGCCATCGGCTACGAACCCGAATCCTGGTGCATCATGCGCCTGATGTTCCGGGGATTGCTGGACTACGGGCAGGGACTGGACCTTGTGCCCTGGCAGTGCCGGGAGTGGAGCATTTCCCCGGACGGTCGGACATTCTCCTTTCACCTGCGGGACGACGCGCGGTTCGCGTCGGGCCGTCCCGTGGAGGCGGCGGATTACGTCCGATCCCTGGAGCGTGTGCTCCGTCCGTCCACGCTTTCCCCCGGGGAGGGATTCTTCCGGGGCATCGCCGGCGCAAAGGAGTTCCAGGCGGGCACCGCTGCCGGGGTGCGGGGATTGAGGGCCCCGTCGTCGGACCGCCTCGAAATCGAACTGGAGCGTCCGGACCTCTCCTTTCCCTACCTGCTGGCCATGCCGTTCGCCTTCGCGGTGCCTCACGAGGCGCTGACGCCTGGCGGGGCAGGCTTCATTGGATTGCCGACCGGCAGCGGCCCCTATGCGCTCGAGGAGTGGCAGCGGGGCGTGCGATTGAAGTTCCGCAGGAAAGCGCTTCGGGCCGGGGACACCGGCGGATACCCCGACGCGATCGTCCTCAGCATCGGCGGCGACGAGACGTTGCATCAGATGATGTTCGAGCGTGGGGAACTGGACCTGGTCCTGTCGCCCAACGGCATCCCCATTCCCGATTTCCCCCGGGTCCTGCGCGACCCCCGGCTTCAGCCGATGATTCATCAGATGCCGGAAGGAGCCACCTTCTACGTGGCCATGAACACGGAACTGCCCCCGTTCGATCGGCCGCTGGTCCGGCGCGCGATGAACCATGCGGTGGACACCCGGCGTCTGGTCCGGCTCTTGAATGGCCGGGCGACTCCGGCCCGCGGCGTGCTGCCCCCTGGCATGCCGGGATTTGATCCCGCACTGCCTGGGTACGACTACAATCCGGAGCAGGCGCGGGCGTTGCTGGCCCAGGCCGGCCTGCCGGATGGGTTTCAGACCACGCTCTGGATGACTGCCAACGACCAAAGGGACAGTCGTCTCGGCGAGGCCCTTCAGGAGGACCTGGCCCGGGTCGGTATCCGGATCGAGCTGAAGCCTGTCACCATGGCCACCTTCCTCGATGGCGTGACGCGCCGGCGGAACGCCCCCTGCGCCCTCAGCCGCTGGTACCAGGACTTCCCCGATCCCAGCAACTTCCTCGACACCCTGCTGAATGGTCAGCGCATCGTGGACGAGAACTGCAACAACCGGGCGTTCTACCGGAATCCGGAGGTGGACCGGCTGCTGGACGCCGCTTCCGGAAGTGCCCACCCCGAGGAGCGGTTGGCCCTATATCGCCGTGTGGAACGCCAGGTGGTGGCCGACGCCCCCTGGGTGTTCCTGCTGCATCCACAGCTCTACGCCCTTCGTCAGCCCTGGGTGCGCGGCCCCGGACTCCACCCCATCTGGCCCTATCGCCTCGATCAGCTCTGGTTGGAGCGGGCTCCCTGAGGGGAACCACTCACGGAGGGATGAGGTGTCCGAATCTCCATATGGATCCGCTGCGATGGTGGACGCCCGACCCCTGGCAGGAAGGTCCACCGAAGCCTTCGCCAACCATCTCATGCGATCTCGAAGTAGTCTGAGTCGAGCTTCTTCACTTCGTATGTCGAAGGGGTAGGGGTCTTGGCGCGTCAGAAAACGGTGAAGCTCACTGGCGGACTACAAACGCGTCCATTAACGGACCATCGGACTTCACCGACACCGGGTGTCACCTCGAAACCCTGCGGAGCTGACACATAGCAGACGTAGTTCTTGGCACCCGTGGCAAAGTTCTCCCATCCTCGAATGCCATACAGCTGCCACGTATTGACGAAATAGCCCGTGCTCGACCTCGCGGTGGGCCACTTAATCTCGACCATCACCTTGCACGGATGCGAGGCACCCTCTCGGCCCCAATACGCGAAGCAGCTCGGATACGTGAAGTAGAAGCACATCATGTCCCGATATTTCCGTCTAGGGAACCTCAGCGCACCGGTTTCTGGAGGGTTGCTGGGATCCCCCAGTTCGTACTGAACCGTGGTTGTGTAGTTTGGAGACCGGGGACTGAAGATCCCCCAGCCTGTGTATCCGGTGAAGTCTTTCGTTTCCATTCTCGCCAGCCGAACCGAACCGCAATCGCAATTCGCATCTGGGCAGCCATCAAACTGGCTTAGCGGCCCCTTGGGTTCCACGACTCCACTCAACGGCAAGGGCTGGTAGGCGGAGGTTAGAGACGGTGAGGTGCCAGTACCCAGCGGAAGATCCTCCACATTCTCCACTGTTTCAGGCGGCACTCGTTCTCCCATCTGCAAGTTGGTATCGTCTAGCTCCGTGGCGCATCCGCTGAGCAGAGCGGCAAGGATCATATGAAATAGTATCCCGGAATAGCGTGGGTTATTCATATTGATATTGGTAAGAATTTTCTTTTCCTGATAGGAATTTGGTTTTTCCGATTCGCCGGGAGAAGCGGATTTGGCTCAAATGCTACTGCTATTTTCGGAGTCCACTTCGCGATTTTGGCGGTGTCAACTGCTGATTCTCGCCTGCGGCGGGATTTCTCCGAGTCGGCAGGGCGTCGGGGGCCTGTCGAAGGCCGCCAGATGGGGCGGAGATCCCAGTAGACCACCCAATTTTTGAGTGTCGCTCGCAGGCCGGCGTCCATCGCCTGAGCGGGCTTCAGTCGGTGAGGACGTTCTGGTAGTCCTCCTTCGCAAGGCTTCGGCGGGACAAGTCGGGCATCAGGGGAGGTCTCGATCAGGAATTCACCGTCGTGGGGGCGCATGAGGCTCGGACACCTCGCCCCTCCCTGGAGTTGCGGGAGGCGGCCGGGCCGGGGCGAAGGTGGCGGGGCCGCACCACTGGTCGAGACGGCGGAGGATCTTCTCGATGGCGATCGGCTCTTCGATCAGGGCGATGAAGCGCATTGGCTTGCCGCAGTCGGGGCATTGGAGCGGATCGCTATGCCACGCCTGCCGCATGAGGTCCCGCCACTTGCGGTTGGGCAGCTTGGCCGGCGGGGGCGGAGAACCTTTCGGCCAGGCGGGCATTGCGGCGGGATTGGCGCGACTCCGGCAGCCGCGGCTCTTGTTGGAGTACAGCCCGTAATATCGGACCATTTGGGCGCCCCGGTCGGGGATTTGTTGCAAGAGGGCCGCCAGGAAGTCCTCGGGGGTGAAGACCTCGAAGTTTCGGTGGATTCTGGCGTTGAGCCGCGAGCGGTAGAACACCACGTCCCCAGGTTGTTCCAGGGTGATCTTGGCCGCGGAGAACGGGTTGCGCAGGATGTACTGGCAGAGTTCCTCACGCTCGGCGCGATTC
>JAFLEG010000544.1 GCA_017302195.1 Verrucomicrobiota bacterium | reverse complement strand
CCACGTTGACTCCGGTGGCGTCGCGCCACCAGGCGATGGCCAGGGTGATGAGCATCGCCTGGGTCACCACGGCCGTGGCGGCGGCGGCCATCCACTTCCAGGCCGGCGGTGGCACGCGCAGGGCGGGACGCCCATAGGCCATGGCCACGCCCAGAGAGAGCATGCCCAGGGTGCCAAAGAGCAGGGGCACGAAGGTCCGGACGCCAAACGGCGCCGCCCATTGCTGGATGAGGGTGTCGCAGACGGCGAAGCCCAGCGAGCAGGCCACCGCC
This sequence comes from Verrucomicrobiota bacterium, assembly GCA_017302195.1. Taxonomy (GTDB): domain Bacteria; phylum Verrucomicrobiota; class Verrucomicrobiia; order Limisphaerales; family UBA9464; genus UBA9464. Next base: position 3,665 of record JAFLEG010000544.1, on the reverse strand, counting down.
AGCAGGGTGCTTTCGCCCACCCGGCCGCCCGGCCGCCATTCGGTGGCGCCCATCACGAAAACACCCAGGGTGGTCAGACCAGCCGCCAGGATTTGTCCGCCGGCCAGGGGCACCCGGAACGCCAGCGCGGAAACCGCCGCCACGAGGATCACCTTGGTGCCCAGGAGCGGCGTCACCAGGGATACGTCGCCCCGGCGCAGGGCAATCAGCCCGAGAATGGAGCCAATGAAGAATCCGAATCCCGCGACCACCGGCTGCCAGAGACGCCCCCAGGGAACCGGCTCATGGGGCATTGCCAGCATCGGAAGAAAGGCCAGGCCCAGGGCGACATTGTTGAGCACGAAGACCGGCAGCACCCCCGCCCCCTCATGGAAGGCCCGCTTCTGAAGCACGTTGCCCAGCGCAAAGACGAAGGCGGCCAGAAACGGCAACAGGAGGTGAAGTGGATCGTGCATGCCGCGGATGCGGAAGGCGGGCGAGCGAAGCAGAGGATGCCTGCGGGGGGAAGCGGAACCACAGCGGGGGGAGTTTCAGGGCGGACTCCATCCATTGAATCCGTTGCGTCCGTTGTGGACCTGGTGCGGAACGCCCCGGTGGAATGGGCTTCACACTGAGGCTACCACTTCTTCTTCGCTGAGGCCGGCTGTCGCCCAGCGCGCCAGAATCTCCATGGTCGATGGGAGTGTTTGAGCCTCCTCACGTCGGCTCCTACGCCCCGCGCAGCGTCGCCGGACGACGCTCCTGCGACGCCTCACCACCAGGTAAAACCGGGATCCGGACGCTGGGTCCAGAAGGAGTCGTTGTCGCGCTTCAGCGGAAACTTGAAGGCCTCGGAGTGTCCGTCGCCGAAGGCGATCACGGACAGGCTCTTCCCGCGCAGGTTGTGCCACTGGCTCTTCTTGTCCTCCCAGCCGCGGTTGGGGTGCCACGGCCAGTCCCCGATCATGATCTTGTTGGCGGCGCTGAGGGCCACCTCGGAGGACTTCATGGAGTTGCCATCATACGCGGATCGCGATGCCCCAACACTCCCGGTGATGCGCTTCACCCGGAAGTAATCGGCGGCCCACTGCATCAGGTAGCTGTTGCCATACTGCACGTAGCAGTTGGTGGCCTTCCGTCCGAAGTTGCGCTCGTAGAAGATGTCCCCCTTGTCGGATGGGCAGCGGAAGATCTCCGGGGATCCCTGATAGCGGTAGAGCGGCTTGTTGGTCATGGCGGTGAACACGTCGTAGGTGCCGTCCTTGCCGCCCGCCGAGGCCCAGTCCCGGCAGAGGGGATAGGTATCCTGGTGATCGTCGGCGTACAGTTGGAAGGCGAGGATCACCTGCCGGAGATTGCTCACGCACTTGGTCTGATTGGCCTTGGCCTTGGCCCGCGCGAGGGCCGGGAGCAGCAGTCCGGCAAGGATGGCGATGATCGCGATCACCACCAGCAGTTCAATCAGGGTGAAGGCGCGGCGAGAGGATCCGCGCGGGCGCCGGAGGGATTTCGAGGCCATGAGGACATCGTTGGCGGCATGGATGCCGCCGTAAAGAGGAACTTGCTTCGATGGTCGGCCGCGGCTCGCGGCTTGCCTGCCGGCAGGGGTCCGGGAACTGTCGGGGCATGCACGAAGCCTACGTCGAACGCGTTGTGGACCTCCTGGATCCCGGGGCCAACCGGCTGTTCAACCTCACCGTGGAGGAGGCGCGAGCCCGGGTGCTCAGCGGCGATGCGGACCAGGTGGCGGGCATCGAGGGGGCCTTCGCCCTGCTGGCGCGCGACGGCAAAACGGTGCGCATGGCGCGCTCGCTGGACCGTCCGATGCGCTACTTTCTCGCCAAGCGGGCCGAGGGGCCGGCGCTGATCGTGGCCGACCGCATGGACGCCATCCTGGAGCAGCTCCGCAAGGAGGGCCTCGCCGACCAGTTCCATCCCAGCTACACGCGCATGGTGCCCGCGCACTATGTGGTGGAGATCCAGTTGGTGGGCTGCCCGGATCCGGATCCGGTGTACACGCGGTTCTTCACGCCGGAGCGCAATGCGCTGCCGGCGGACCTGGATGTCATAGGACGGGCCTATGTGGGGGCCGTGGCCGACGAGGTGACCCGCGTGGTTCGATCCCTGCCGGAGTCGGCGCCGATCGGCGTGGCGTTCTCCGGCGGCGTGGACAGCGGGCTGGTGTTTCTCGTGACCTACCAGGTGCTGCGCCAGCTCGGCATGAATCCGACGCGGCTGAAGGCCTTCACCCTGAGTTTCGGCGACGGGCCCGACCTCGCCCAGGCCCGGGAGTTCCTGGAGCGGCTGGGGCTCGGCCTGTTCCTGGAGCCGATCCACGCCGATCCGGCGGATCTGGACCTGTCGGTGACCCTCCAGGTGCTCGAGGACTACAAGCCCCTGGATGTGGAATGCGGCGCCATGGCGCTGGCCCTGTGCCGAGGCATCCGGCAGCGGTATCCGGACTGGAAGGTCCTGCTCGATGGCGACGGCGGCGACGAAAACCTCAAGGACTATCCCATCGAGGAGAATCCTGAACTGACCATCCGGTCCGTGGTCCACAACCTCATGCTCTATCACGAGGGCTGGGGCGTAGGGCGCATCAAGCACTCCCTGACCTACAGTGGCGGGCTGAGCCGCGGCTATGTGCGCACCTACGCGCCGCTGCGGCGGTACGCATTCGAGGGGCACAGCCCGCTGATGAGCCGTGAGGTGATGCGGGTCAGCGAGGGCATCCCGTTCATCGAGCTGACCCGCTACGACGTTCCCACCCTGTACTCCCTCAAGGGCGAGGTGGTGTCGCGCGGCGTCAAGCAGCTCTTCGGACTCGACATGTCGGTGTTTGAAAAACGCCGCTTCCAGCACGGGGCCACCGGAGTGGGCACCCTGCGCGACCGGCTGGCGGGCACCGCCGTCCAGTACCGCCGCCAGTTTCACGCCCTGTACGAGTGAGGGAGTGGTGGTCGTGAAGCGGATCGAGTCCTGGGCGTTCTGGGACTTGAGCCGGACGGGCGGGGAGGGAGCCATGCGGCGTGTCGGTTCCTGCGGGGAGGCGCGCCCCGTGACCTCCTCGTCCGTGGAAATGATTCTCCGGCTGCCGCTCCGTCGCTCCGTTCCTCCCTCCCCTTCCACCTTGCCACGGTCCCACCGGCCGCCATTCTCCGCGGCTCGATATGCTCAAAGCCGGCATCGTCGGACTGCCCAATGTGGGCAAGTCCACCCTGTTCAACGCCGTCACCCGCACCCGGAAGGCGCAGGCGGCCAACTACCCGTTCTGCACCATTGATCCGAACGTCGGCGTGGTGACCGTGCCCGACGACCGTCTGGCCGTGCTGCAGAAGATCGCCCGCACGACCGTGGTGATCCCGGCGGCGATCGAGTTTGTGGACATCGCGGGCCTGGTGAAGGGGGCCAGCGCCGGCGAGGGGTTGGGCAACAAGTTCCTGAGCCACATCCGGGAGGTGGATGCCATCGTCCAGGTGGTCCGGTGCTTCGAGGATGCCGACATCCATCACGTCGCCGGTTCGGTGGATCCGGTCCGGGACATTGAGACCATCACCACCGAGCTGGTTCTGGCCGACCTGGAAAGCGTCAACAAGCGTCTGGAACGGGTATCCAAGGACGCCAAACGCGGCGACAAGGCGGCCCTGGCGGAGCAGGGGGTCCTCCAGAAGCTGCAGCCGCATCTG
>JAFLEG010000543.1 GCA_017302195.1 Verrucomicrobiota bacterium | reverse complement strand
CACGCCAGAGGCGGACGCTCCCCATCCGGATCGCGGAGTGGTGCCCCGCCGAGTCTGGGCCAGCCTGCAGGAGGCGTCAGCGGAGGCGATTACCTGCGCCTTTCGGGCACCGTCATCGGGCCATTCTTGCCAGGGCCGGTGACGCAAGGTCCCGGAGCAGCACGGCGGCCAGAGCGGCCAGGGCGGCGCCTTCGCATCGTCCAGACAATGGTACTGGTGCCGAGCCCCACAGGTCCCGACCCACCGCTCGACCGGATCGCAGCTTCCGTCCATCCTGGGCCCATGGCGTTCCTGCGTGAACCAACGGGTGCCGGGCTGGCCACTTTGGCCTGCCAAGGCGTCTTCGTCGGCACATCGTCCTGGAAGTATGCGGGGTGGCGCGGGCGGCTCTACGACGAGTCCCGCTACCTCTGGCGCGGCAAGGTGGCTGAGTCGCGCTTCGAGAAGGGGTGCCTCGCCGAGTATGCCGAAGTGTTCAAGACGGTGTGCGTGGACGCCGCCTATTACACCTTCCCCTCGGAGAAGTACCTCGAAGGGCTCGCGGCGCAGGTGCCCGCCGACTTCCGCTTCGGATTCAAGGTAACCGACGAGGTTACCGTGAAGCACTTCCCCAATCTGCCGCGCTTCGGAGTTCGCGCCGGACGGCCGAACTCCAACTTTCTGAACGCCGAGCTTTTCGCGAACGCCTTCCTCCGTCCCTGCGAGCGGATCCGCACCCACGTGGGCGTGCTGATCTTCGAGTTCTCCCGGTTCCATTCCGCCGAGTATGCACACGGGGCTGACTTTGTGGCGGACCTCGAGCGGTTTCTCGGTGCCCTGCCCCGTGGCTGGCCGTACGCGGTGGAACTGCGGAACAGGCACTGGCTGACCCCGGAATACTTCGACTGTCTGCGCCGGCACGACGTCGCGCACACCTTCAACTCCTGGAACGCGATGCCCACGGTGACAGATCAGATGGCGCTGCCCGACAGCATCCCGAGCGATGAGTTGCTGGCCGCCCGGTTCCTGCTCAGGCCCGGACGCAGCTATGAGGAGGCGGTGCGGACCTTCCAGCCGTACCGCGAGGTGAAGGAGACCTATCCGGAGGCCCGCAGCGCCGGCGCAGCCCTGATCCGGAATGGGCGGAATCATCCGCGCAGGAAGACCTACATCTTCGTCAACAACCGGCTGGAGGGAAACGCGCTGGACACCATCGCGGCGATGCTGGACGAGGCGGTCTGATCCGCATCGGGGCCCCGGACGAGTTGGGGAACCGCGTTCCCGCCAGTTCTGGCAGCCCAACACCAGTTTACCGGGGAGCCCATGAAATTCCGGCTGAAACCGAGACCTTTCCCCCTATCCTTTGCGCATGACGCGACTGAGACGCAATCAGGGAGGCTATTTCGGCGAGCGGATTGACGGCGACGCGGTGCTCGCAGAATGTGCGCGCGCTGCCGCGGTGCATGGCTGGGTGGACGAATCGCTGGTGCCGGCGTCCCCGCAGCGGAGAGCCTTCCGGCGGGTCTCCGGAAGGCCCGGAGCACCGCGGCTCTACGTCTCGGCCGGCATGCACGGAGATGAACCCGCAGGACCGCTCGCCGCCGCCCGACTGCTCCGCGAGAACGACTGGCCGGATGCCGATCTCTGGCTGATCCCCTGCCTGAATCCGGAAGGCATCCGGGCCGGCACGCGGGGCAATGCCCGGGGCGTGGATCTCAACCGTGACTACCGGAATCCCCAGTGCGCCGAGACCGTGGGACACATTGAGTGGCTGCAACGCCAGCCCCGCTTTGATGTCACGCTGCTGCTGCACGAGGACTGGGAGTCCCATGGATTCTACACCTACGAGGTGAATCCCGGAGGCCGGACGTCGCTGGCGCCGGACATCATCGCCGCCGCGGGCGCCGTCTGTCCGGTGGATGAGTCCCCGGTCATTGACGGCCGGGAGATCAGCGAGCCGGGAATCCTGCGCCCCGTTCTCACGCCGGAGGAACGTCCGGACTGGCCCGAGGCGCTGTGGCTCATCCGGCATCAGGGGGATCTGAGCTACACCCTGGAGGCGCCCAGCGACTGGCCGCTTGCTGTCCGTGTCGAGGCACTCACCCGCGCCGTTCGCGCGGCGATGCAGGCATTCGTGCGGACCCGGTAGAACTCCCCCGCCCGTCCGTTGTGTCCTTCGCGCCCTCGGTGTGAGCCGCTGCTTCGGCTTCCCCGCCTTCGCCGCTCCCCACCTGAATGGTGACCCTGACTCTCGTTTCAGGTCGTCGGCGTTCTTGGCGTTCTCTGCGGTGGAGCGGTTTCGTGCAGGGTCACGACCGCGCGGATGCCCTCGACGCCAGGACGAGCAGCGTTCCCGCGACCAGGTACACCACCGACCCCAGCGCCACCGCGAGGCTCATGTTGGCCACCAGGCTCCCGCGTCCGGCATGTTCCGCCATCCAGCCGGCGTAAATGGGGCCCAGCGCGCCGCCGGTCCACCCGACCGTGTTCATCACGCCCGCCGCCGTCGCCCGGGATTCCGCGGGCACCACGTCATAGAGCGAGGCGAAGATGCCGGCATCGTAGGCGCCCTTGCAGACCCCGAAGGCGGTCATGGCCACCAGCAGCGAGGCCTTGGTCTGTGCCAGGCCCACCCAGGCGACGCATCCCGCGCCCGCGAGCAGCCCGGCGGCCTGCACCAGGATCCGGCCGCCCGGACGCCGCAACGCGAGGGTGTCCGCCCACCATCCTGCCAGCGGCGCGCTGACCGCGCTGGCCAGGTGGATGAACACCGTGGCGCTCAAGCCCGCCGCGCCCAGCTTGAACCCGAACTTTTCGATCAGGAACGTCGGGGTCCAGACCAGGAAGATCGTCGCCACGAAATTCGCCCCGACGAAGGCCAGGAGCAGCAGGCGGGCGGCGGGATGACGGACCAGGTGTCCCAGCGTGGCGCCGAAAGTGGGCGGTGCGATGCGGGAATCCGGCCCGGCCGGCGCCACGGCCCTCTCCCGGGCGCGGGGCGGCTCCCGCAGGAACAGGTAGAGCAGCGCGGCAAGCACCATGCCACCACCGCCAAAGACATAGAACCCCATCCGCCACCCGTAGTGCTCCGCCAGCACCGCCCCCAGCCAACTGCCTCCGATGGTGCCCACGTACACGCTCGACTGATGCGCCGCCATGGCCCGGGACCGGGTCCGGCGTCCGTGGTAATCGCTCACCAGGGACATCGAGGCCGGGAAGTAGAAGGTTTCCCCGAAGCCCTCCAGCGCGCGGACCGTGATGAACTGCCAGAGCTTGCCGCACCAGGCGGTGGCCATGGTCACCAGGCTCCAGAACAGGCACCCTCCGAGGATCAGGTGCCGCCGGGCCATGCGGTCGCCGGCCCAGCCCGCCAGGGGCGCCGCCGCGGCATAGACCCACATGAACGCGGATCCGATCAGGCCCAACTGCACCGGGGTGAATCCAAACTCCTGCCGGAGCGCGGGGAAGACCACCGAGATGGCCTGGCGGTCCGCATAGTTGAAACAGCAGACGAACCACAGCATGCCCACCACGCTCCAGGCATAGGCCCGGGAGCCTGCGGGTGCGGCCTCTGGGGGTGTCGCGGACATGCTCAGCCGAGTCCCATGGACGCCATCCGCTCCCGCAGCACGGCCGTGGCGGCCTCCCGACGGTGACGGGTCGCCCCGGAGACCGCCTGCTTCGGCTCGCCCACCACGAAACCGCGGGCTGCCATGCCCGCGGCAATGTCATGCGGAAATGCCAGCCCCTGGACCGCCGCCGCCAGTTCCCGCAACTGGGCCGTGGGCCGGACCGCCGCGGCGGCATTCCCGGATTCCATGGCGCGGAAGGTCGCCACGATCGGCTCGGCGCCCCGAGTTCAGGGATACTGGAAATCGTCATTTGCCTCCCTAACGGCCAAGACTTTGCCAGGTATCCCCCGATCACAGAAGTCATGACCGTTTCCTTCCTTGCATGTTGCATTCC
>JAFLEG010000542.1 GCA_017302195.1 Verrucomicrobiota bacterium | reverse complement strand
GGGTCCGATCATGCCGACACGACCCGACGACGAGGGCGCGCGGCTCTCGGGCTTCGCCAATCCCAAGATGGCGGACTTCATCCAGGGACAGATCGAGGAGGGGCTCAAGACCCCGGGCGCCGAGGACGTCACCGCGAAATACCGTCAGGGTCCGCGCCAGGTGGTGTTCGAAGGCGGCACCTACCTGCGTCCGACCGTCGTGCGCTGCGACTCCTTTGCCCATCCACTCGCCAACCGCGAGTTCCTCTGTCCCTACGCCAGCGTGGTCACCTGTCCGCAGCCGGAGATGCTGTCGCAGATCGGCTACACCCTCGCCTGTTCGGCGATCACCCGGGACCCGGAGTTCATCGCCGCGCTGGAGGCGTATCCCCACATCGAGCGGCTGAACATTGGCCCGGTCTCCACCATGAAGATCTCCTGGGACCAGCCGCATGAAGGCAACATGTTCGAATTCCTCTGGCAGCGGCGGAGCATTGAGCGGGCGTGGTGAGTGAAGGCAGGCGTCATCCGACCGCCAGCAGCGTCGCACCCACCAGCAGCGCGCCGCCAAACAGCAGGCCGACATGACGGGCCAGATCCCTGCTTCCCAGCACCGCCACCGCACCGGCCTTGAAGACCAGGTTGGCCATGGCGGCCACCAGGATCACCCGGCCGGCCATGGCGCCGTCGAGTTCGCCGCGACGGGCCAGTTGCGCCGTGGACAGCGTGATGGCGTCCATGTCCGTCAATCCCGACAACACGGCCACGGCATACAGCCCGGCGTCGCCGAGCCGTTCCCGGGCGGCCGCCACCGCCAGCAGCACCCCGACGAACAGGGCGGCAAAGGTGAGCGCCAGCCGCAGTTCGGCGGGATTGGAGGCCGGGGGGGGCGCCACCGGATGCCGCCGCGTGCGCCATCCCAGGATCACCGCCGCCAGGGTCATCATCCCCAGCATGATCGCGGGCAGCCGGACGATCGGCACAAACTGATCGGGTGCCGCCGCGGCCACCAGCAGGAGGACGCGGCCGAACACCACCGTGCTGGCGATCTGAATGACCAGCAGGGGCAGCGCGGTGGAGCCGCCACCGTTTGCCGCGGCGCGGGATCCGCGGGCGGTGGCCACCGTGGTGGCGGTGCTGGAGATCAGTCCGCCGAGGAAGCCCGCCGCCAGGGCGCCGCCCCGGTCGCCGAGCAGACGGTAGGCGAGATAGCTCGCCAGGCTGATGCCGGTAATCAGCACCACCATCCACCAGATCTGCCGGGGATTGATCACGCCGTAGGGGCCCCAGCGTCCCTCGGGCAGCAGCGGCAGGACGATCAACGCCACGACGGCGAACTGCATCACGGCGCGCATCTCGGAGTCGGCGATGCGCGCGGCGAAGGCGTGCAGCTCCGGACGCAGATGCAGCAGCACCGCGGTCGTCGCGCCGATCACCACCGCCAGGGTGCGGTCCCCGGTGCCCGCCAGCGCCCCGACCCCGAACATCACCAGCAGGGCCGCCTCGGTGGTCAGGCCCGGATCGTCCGCAGGCGGTCCAGACCGCGGCACATTGGCCGCCCAGAGCAGCACCGCCGTCGCGCCGATGCCGGCCGACAGCACCCAGCCCCCGTGGGGTGTGGCCAGATCGCCGCAGATCGCCCCGAAAAGCGTCACCAGGGGAAAGGTACGGATGCCCGCCATCAGCGAGGCGGCGCGTTCGCGCTGGAGCCCGACGAGCAGTCCGAGCCCAAGCGCGATGCCGAAGTTCAGCAGCGGGGAGTCCACGCGATGCGGGGGAGTCTGGGGGGCGCTGACCGGGACCGCAATCTTCAGCCCGGCTGGCGGATGCCCGTTCCCCGGGGCGAGGCCTCGCGGAGCCGTCCGAACGGGGGAGGCCGGCACAGGGACCGCGGCACTGCGGCCTTGAACAATCGGGGCGTTTCGGAAGTCACTAGCGCGGCATGAGCTTCGTTCCCCATCCCACCGGATCGCTGGCGGCGTTTGACACGACGCCCCGCACGCGGCTGGTGTTCGGCAACGGGGTGCTGGGCCGCCTGGGCGCGCTGGCCCGGGAGACCGGGGCGCAGCGGGTGCTGCTGGTCACTGACCGGGGCATCGTGGCGGCGGGCCACGTGGCCCGCGCACTGGACTCCCTGGGCGCCGCCGGCATCTCGGTCACGGTGTACGATGCGGTGCAGGAGAATCCGACGACGCTCGACGTCGCGCGCTGCCTTGCCGTAGCGCAGGGGGCGCGTCCGGACCTCTTCATCGGCCTGGGGGGCGGCAGCTCGATGGACACCGCCAAGGGAACCAATTTCCTGCTCACCAACGGCGGCGAGATGCGCGACTACTGGGGCGTGGGCAAGGCGACGCGGCCCATGCTGCCCCTCATCGCCGTGCCCACCACGGCCGGCACCGGCAGCGAGTGCCAGTCGGCGGCACTCATCGCCGACGAGGCCACCCACCAGAAGATGGCCTGCCTCGATCCCAAGGCCGCTGCGCGGGTGGCCCTGCTGGATCCGGAGCTGACCGTCTCCCAGCCGCCCCGCGTGACCGCAGTCACCGGCGTGGACGCCCTGGCCCACGCGGTGGAGACGGCGGTGACCACGGGACGCAACGCGGTGTCGCTGATGTATTCGCACGAGGCGTTCAAGCGGCTGGTCCACGCCCTGCCCCGGGTCCTCGCGGCGCCGGACCACCTGGAGGCCCGGGGCCAGATGCTGCTTGGGGCGGCGCTGGCGGGCTTGGCGATTGAGCATTCGATGCTCGGTGCGGCGCATTCCGCAGCCAATCCGCTCACCGCGCATTTCAATGTCGTCCATGGCGCCGCCGTCGGCCTCATGCTGCCGCATGTGGTCCGGTTCAACGCCGCGGCCGATGACGCCATCCGGCTGGCCTATGCCGAACTGGCCAGCGCCGCCGAACTGGCCACCGTGTCCGGCGGACTGGAGCCCGCCGTGGAGGCGGTGGTGGGGCGTCTGGTGATGATCCTGGACGCCGCCGGCATTCCCCGGACGCTGGGGGACGCCGGAGTGGATCCATCAGTTCTGCCACGACTGGCCGACGAGGCCGCCCGGCAATGGACGGCAACGTTCAACCCGCGGCCCTGCGGCGCCGCCGAATTTGCGGCCCTCTATCACGCCGCCTGTCATCCACGCGCGTGATGCGGGGAGTCCTGCGCGCGGCCCCTCCATTTGTTTCCTGCCGGCCCGGTTGAGGCTTTCCATCGGGGCCGGATCCCGGTAGGCGCTGGGGCGTGAGCCACCCCGCCGTTGATTCCACCACCGACGCACCCGCGGCCCGCCCGTCCCGCTGGCCGTCCCAGGTCAAGTTCATCATCGGGAACGAGGTCTGCGAGCGGTACAGCTTCTACGGGATGAAGGGGATCCTCGCGGGATACATCACCCGCGACGCGATGCAGGGCGGCCTGGGGAGATCCGCCGATCAGGCCACGGAATGGATCCACCTGTTCATCATGGCCAGCTACTTCATGCCGCTGCTGGGAGCCTACCTTTCCGACCGCTGGTGGGGACGCTACCGCACCATCCTGTGGATCGCCCTGTTCTACTGCGCGGGCCATGGCGTGCTGGCACTGAGCGACCTGTTCCCGGGAGTCGGCGCCCGCACCGCCCTGCTGGGAATCGGACTCTCGCTGATCGCCTTTGGCGCGGGGGGCATCAAGCCCTGCGTGTCCGCCTTCATGGGCGACCAGTTCCCGCCGGGGGAGTCGCGCCTCTACCAGAAGGCCTATGCGGCCTTCTACTTCTCCATCAACTTCGGCTCCTTCTTCGCGTTCCTCACCATCCCGTACCTTGCCAAGGAGTTTGGCTATGGCTGGGCGTTCGGCGTCCCGGGCGTTCTGATGGGGCTGGCGACCCTGATCTTCTGGATCGGCACGCCGCGCTATGTGCAGGTGCCGCCCAACCGCGAGACCCGCACCGCGGGCATCCTCGCAGTGGCCGCGGAGGCCTGGCGCCGGCGCGGGAC
>JAFLEG010000541.1 GCA_017302195.1 Verrucomicrobiota bacterium | reverse complement strand
CCACATCCACAACGCACCGTTCCTCGACCGGGGTTCCTGGCTCGACCGCGTCGGCACGACCTGGGTGTTCAACCCCGGACGGCAGATCGGCGCCGTTCCGACCTACATCTCCCTGGATCTGGACGCCCGTTCCGCGGAGTGGACCAGCTTCGAGGGCGCCATTCGCCGCGACCTCAACGGGGCGCCACCCTCGGCTGGCGGTGCATGAGGGTCTCCAAAACATCATCCACCATGCCCAGGTGGTCATGGCCCTCGTACTGGGCTTTGACGTCCACCAGGTAGCGGTTCAAGGCGTCCAGCCGACGCGCCAGCAACCGGGCCACGAACAGTGCGGCTTCGGGAGAGGACCGGAAAAAGTCCTCGGGATGCTCCACCACCGCCACGGTGGTCGGGGTCAGCGCCCGGACACTCGCCGTGCAGGTGGTCCTCAGGAGCGCCGACATCTCCCCGAACACCGCGCCCTGCTCGGAGGTACGGGCCACCCGCACCTCGTCGCGCAGCACCTCGACCTCGCCCGACAGCAGCACCAGGAGCGGCGCCAATGCCTGCCCCTGCTCCAGCAACAGCGCGCCCGGTGACACTTCGCGACGGGGACAGGCGGCTACCAGATCGAGAACAGCTCCCATGCCGCCGCTTGAAGTACTCCGGAGCGACGGGAGCGGCAAATCCGAAACCACCCGAAACCACGCGTCGGGTCCGCCTCAGAAGTCAGAAGTCAACAGGCGCCTGCGGCGGCGGCGGCATGGGGGCGCTCCTGGATGCACACGCTCACCGGAGGTTCGCCCGGCCAGTCGCCGGTCGTTGCGGCATGACACGCAGGGCATTCAACGCCGCGCGCGCCCGCGGATCGCCCGAAGCCGCCAGCGCTTGGAGCTGTCGGGAGACACCCTCCGGGCCGGCTGGCCTGGCAGCAACGGCGGCCGCCGTGGCACCCGCGGAGGCGCCGTTCATCGGGGTGGGTGGATTGAGCGGCACGCCAGAGGCGCCAAAAAGCGAGGCCGCGGCAGCGCCCGCCTGAATCTGGGGCGTTGGACGGGTCACATGCGAAATCCCTCCGGGCCGGTTCACCGGCATTCCGCCCGCCCCCGCCTGAGGAACCTGCTGTGCCATCGCCACCGAAGCCACCGAAGCCACCAGTGTCACTCTCAGCCACTTCATGGGAAGCGTTTACCCCAAATCCGGGTGGTGATGAACTGCAAAGAGGGCAAAAAGGGCGACCGGGGTGACAGCGGCTTCCCCTGGATCCCCGAGGCGACTGCCTCACGCAGCCGCCAGATCCTCCAGGGCGGACTTCAGGGACGGGAATTGGAACAGGAACCCCTCGACCTGTGTATTGCCGACCGGATCCCATGCGACCACCGAGCCCCAGACGCACCAACCGCCTCAGGACAGGAAACACGCCGGCGCTGCAGCCGAGGACCATGGCCGTCCGCAAGGCCACCTTGCGCACCGTACCGGTTGGAGCGCGATCCAATGCCGCCTCCCACTCCATGGCCACCCGAACGGAGAACGCATCGTGGGCCTCCGGCGTGGCGCCGATCCGCCCGGAGAACTCGTCCATCGCCTGGTCGAAGGCCTGTCGGTAGATCGTGGCGGTGCTGGCATTCATCCAGATCGCGGGCGGGCGGTGGCAGGCGGCGATGGCCTCTCCGATCACCCGGGTGGATTCGATCCGGGAATCCAGGATCAGCCGCCGGTTCACGGAAGCTCCAGGGTGTTGGCGGCGCCATGATGCGAATCGCGACGACAGACATCGTCCGGAGCCGGACACACCCCGGCGAGGCAGTACCGGTTGGCCGCGATCCACCGGTACACCGCGTCGGCCACCCGGCGGATCCCCGGCCAGCCGGAAAGGACGACCAGCGGACGGAGCCAGGGCATGGCCCGCCCCAGTTCCTTCCAGGCTTCCACCCCGCCCACCGTGCTCCCCTCCCGGCGATGCAGCTTCATCTCCCGGCGCAACTCATCTCCAGACACTCCCAGCGCGGGCCCCACCCAGGGATCCTGCAGGGGCACGAAGCGGAATCCCCGCCGTTGGAAGAGCGGTCCGATCCGGGACACAATGCCCGCGCAGATGGGACAGAAGCCGTCGTAGAACACCCATCCCCGGGCGCCCCCCGGGAAATCCGCGGGCGGGATCGGCAGCGAACCCATCGGCTGTCTCGCACTCATGTCGCCTCCTTTCCCTCGCCCAGCTTGAGCAGCTTGAAGGCCTTGTCCCCCAACCGCGCCAACCGGCTGACCGCGGCCACCGGCCAGGCCTTGAACTGGGCGTACCAGCGGGAGGTCGTGTCGAAGAACTCATGCAGCTCGCGCAGGCGCGCCTCGCTGTAGTCGCCGGTCTCGCGATCCGCCTCGGCCTCGGCCAGGCACTCCTTGAGCAGCGCAAGTGTCGGATCCACCTCGCGCCGCTTGCGTTCCTCGACGATGGTCCGGAACAGGTCCCAGACATCCTTCTTCGTCTCAAAGTGGTCCCGGCGGTCCCCAGGCAGGTGCACCAATTTGACCAGGCCCCATCCCTGCAGTTCCCGGAGACTGGTGCTCACATTGGACCGGGCCACCCCCAGCACCTGCTGGATGGCCTCGGCCGGCATCGGCTTGGGCGCCAAAAACAGCAGGGCATGCACCTGCGCCACGGTCCGATTGATCCCCCAGCGGGCCCCCATCTCCCCCCAGTGCAGGACGAATTTTCGCTCCGGCGCCGTCAGATCTTGCATACCGTTATTTCTGTCATGACAGAAATAACTGTCAAACACGGATTCATGCCTGCGGCATTGCGACGCCTACTGCGGCGGTCGCTGGCCTGAGGCCGATATCCCCTTCGAGGCCCTTGCTTCCCTTGTGTCCTTGGCGTCCTTGGTGTGAGGCCTGCCCAGCCCGGGGATCCAACCGCCGGCACCGTCGCCAACCAGGTGGGGCTGCACGGACCTTGTTCCGGCTGGCCGGTGCTCCGCCGGCTTGCCATCCTCGGAACTCGACATGCCGCTGACGTACGCCTCCCGATACTACGAGGGACTCAAAGAGGACTCCACCGCATCGGCGCGCGCCGTGGTGCCGCGCATTCTGACGCTCTTCCCGGCGACCTCGGTCGTGGATGTCGGCTGCGGCTCCGGCACGTGGACGCGGGAATACCTGGAGGCCGGCTGCGATGCGCTCGGCCTGGACGGCTCCTTCGTCCGCGAGGAACAACTGGTCATTCCGGCCGACCGGTTCCAGCGCCAGGACCTGGCACAAACGGTTCGCCTCAACCGCCGCTTCGACCTGGTCAACTGCCTGGAGGTCGCCGAGCACCTCCCCGAATCCCGGGCGGATGGCTTTGTGGAGGACCTCTGCGCGCTGGGAGATGTGATCCTGTTCTCCGCGGCGGTGCCCGGACAGGGCGGCACCCACCACGTCAACGAGCAGTGGCCCAGCTACTGGCTGCCCCGATTTGAAACGAGGGGATTCACGGCGCTGGACTGCCTGCGTCCGCAGTTCTGGGGTGACGATCGGGTGGCCTGGTGGTACGTGCAAAACCTCTTCGCCTTCGTCCGGACTTCCCGGCTCCCTGAGTTTCCCGCCGCCACCGGCGCAGCCCGCGCCTGGCCCTCCGACCTGGTGCATCCGCGGGCGTACGTCCGCGCCACCGTCCCGTCGCAGATGTCTCCCCGCATGCTTCGCGAAGTCTGCCGCGCCCTGCCCCACTTCCCCGCCAAGTTGCTGCGCGCCCTGCGGTGAGTTGCCGGTCTTTACCGCTCCCCCAGATTCGCGTCCATTGGTGTCCATTCGCGGTCACCCTTCCCCACCCGCGAAATTCGCCGGGACGGTTCGGCTACCGGCTATCGGCTATTGGTTTCCCGCCCCCAAAGGCCAGCCACGTTCCGATTCCGAGCGCCACCGCCATCGCGGACAGCGTCACCCACAGCATGCGCATGGACGGCGCATAGACGAATTCCACCGTGTGGTCCCCGGCCGGCACC
>JAFLEG010000540.1 GCA_017302195.1 Verrucomicrobiota bacterium | reverse complement strand
CGTCTTGACGCCCCCGGGTGCTGGCCAACAGCCTTGCCCAATGCGTCTGCGCCCAGCCCAAGCTCTCGAGCGCACCCTCAAGTACCTCTGGAGGTCCAAGTCCCTGGACCTGGCCCTCCACTGGAATGACCGTCCGCCCCGGGTCCGGTCCTTCCGCTTCCACGGGCATCCGTTCTACTATCGCACCGGCACTGACGACATCAGCGCCCTCAACGAGGTGCTATTCCGCACCGGTGCCAACGCCGAGTATCACTTCCCCATCGAAGGAGAACCCCGCGTCCTCCTCGATATTGGCGGTCACATCGGATCGGCCTCGCTCTATTTCGCACACCGCTTTCCGAAGTGCCGGATCTTCACCTTCGAGCCGGCGCCGGATAACTTTGAGTTGCTGGCCAAGAACACCGCGCCGTACCCAAACATCCGCGCCTTCAACTTCGGACTCGGCGGCTCTAGCGGCTCCGTTGCCCTGACCGGGGCCGCGGGCGCCCATGATACCGGCGGCCGGACCATTGTCCCGGACTCCGGACTCGGTGGCCCCCTCTCCAGCATCGTCCAGATCCGCTCCGCTGCAGAGGCGCTGGCCGAACTCGGAATCCCCGAGGTGGACCTCATCAAGATAGACACCGAAGGCGCCGAGCACGACATCCTCACCGGATTCCCGCAGGAAATCCTGAAGAACGTCCGCTGGATCATCGGCGAACTTCACGACGTCCGGGACTTTGAGCTGCTCGCCTTCCTCAACCTCTGGTTCCACATCGGCCTCGACAAGCGCAAGGTGCGCTTCCGCTACAGTTGCTTCCGGGCTGCCAACCGGGCCATGGTAGCCCGGCTCAACAGTTACGACTGACACCTCATGACGATTCTTGGCATCGGCGGCGCCTTCGGCCACGACCCTGCGGCAGCTCTTTTGATGGACGGCCGGTTGGTGGCCGCCGCCGAAGAGGAGCGCTTCCTGCGCGAAAAGCACGCGTTCGGCAAACCCGCGATCCAGGCCGGCAAATTCGTGCTGGAGATGGCTGGGATCCACCCCTCCGACGTGGATCTGGTGGCCTTTCCCTTTTCGCCCGACACCCAGACTCGCCAGCGTTCCGCGTTCGCCCGGCGCATGTGGACTCATGACCCGGTCCGGTCCGTCCGCGCCTATACCGAACACGGTCGCAAGATCCGAAAGCGGCGGAATTACCTGCGGGACACGTTGCGCGGCATCGGGATTCCAGAAACCGCTCCCATCCGGGAAGTGGATCACCATCTGGCCCATGCCTCGAGTGCCTTCCACCTCTCGGGATGGGAGACCGCCGCCATTCTCTCCATTGATGGAGCTGGCGGATACACGGCAACCCTCGTGGCCGAAGGGCGCCCGGACGGATCAATCCATGAGATCGCCTCCATCCTGGAGCCCGACTCTCTCGGGCACTACTTCGCGGGAATCACCGAGTACCTTGGGTTTCTGCCCAACGACGGGGAGTTCAAGGTCATGGGGATGGCGCCCTACGGCGACCCGTCCCGGGTGGACTTGGGCTTTGCCCTCAGGGTGGGCAATGGCGGCTATCGGGTGGAGGACGGATACTGGTGGGTCCCCAGGCGTCAGCGGTCCGGCGACCTGCATTGCTCCCGGAAACTGGTCCAGCAGCTTGGACCCGCCCGGGTCGGCGACGAGTGTCTGGAGCCCTACATTCACATTGCGGCGGCGGCCCAGCGTCAGTTGGAGGCGGTTGCCGTTCATCTGCTGGAACACCATCTCGCCGGGGTCTTGAGCCGCAATGGCGGACGTCTCTGCGTTTCCGGAGGATGCGCGCTCAACGTCAAGATGAACCAGGTGCTGCTGGAGCATCCGTTGGTGAACGAGATCTTTGTCCAACCTGTGGCCAACGACGCCGGCTCGGCCATGGGTGCCGCCACCTACGCTGCATGGGAACGTGGCGACCGCGTGGAGGCCATGCGGCATCTCTACCTCGGACCCGAGTTCAGCGACGCCGAGATCTCTGCCGTTCTGGCGAAGCAATCCCTGCCCCATTCACGTCCGGACTCCATCACCGAGACCGTTGCTCAGCTCCTTGCCGAAGGAAAAATCTGCGCCTGGTTTCAGGGCCGCATGGAGTTTGGTCCCCGTGCACTGGGGAATCGTTCGATCCTTGCCAATCCCTCCGTGCCGGGCATGACCGACGAGATCAATCTGCAGATCAAGTTTCGTGAAAAATGGCGGCCGTTCTGCCCCTCGGTCCTCCACACCCAGTCCGCCGAGGTGTTGGGGTCCACACATCCGGCGCCCTACATGATCCTGGCCTTCGATGCGGCGGAAGGGGTTCGGACCCTGATCCGGGAGGCGGTGCACATCGATGGCTCCATCCGCCCGCAGGTGGTTGATCCCGCAGCGAACCCCCGATACCACGCGCTGCTCCATCGCTTCCATGAGCTCACCGGGGTGCCCGCGGTCATCAACACCTCCCTGAACCGCCGCGGTGAGCCGATGATCTGCCGACCGGAGGAAGCCCTCGACATGTTCCGGGGTTCCGGCCTGCACTATCTCGCCCTTGGCGACCACCTGGTCACCAAACAGTAGGTGACGGACGAGGACGCCCCCCCCATCCGTCTTCCGGGAACATCAGCGTCTGGTTCCATCGCCTTCCCCGGGGGATGCTGACGACGCGATCACGGTCCCCTCGGCATCCATTCTCGAATAGCCCCTCACCGCCTCGCGCCGGTGTTCCCGCTGCATTCGCTCGAGCTCCTCATCCAGGGCGTCTCGTCCCTGACGCTTCTTCTGTGGGTGGTGCAGGTGCGCCTGCAGGGCGGCAAACCCGGCATTGCGGCAGCGGACCCCGCTGTGGAAAAGCCGGTAGGCCAGGTCCGAGTCCTCGCGTCCCCAGACGCCATCGTACAGTTCGTCGAATCCGTCCACGCGCAGAAAATCCGCGCGCCTCACCGCCAGATTGCAGCCGCGGATGGCGGTCTCCCATGATTTGGGACGGCCCAGCGCCGCTCCCAGCCAGGCACATCGGACGCTGTTCTTCCGGTTCCCGAGACCGGTCATCCAGGGTTGCGGCCACCAGCCGGGGGCCAGTCCCTGCACCAGCAGCTTCCGGGTGAGCTCCGGCGGCAAGAAGCATCGCTTCCCCTGCACAAACCATCCCTCGCCGGACAGTGTCACATGGTCCGCGACGAATTCCGGGTGAAGCAGGGTGTCGTGATCCAGGAAGATCAGCAGGTCGGCCGAGGCGTGGCGGACGCCGAGGTTGCGGACCCGGGACTGCCGGAACCCGGTGTCCTCCTGCCGCACGTGACACCATCGCGCCGGACTGGGCCCGAGCACCGTCCGCACCACCGCGCCGGTCTCCGGTCGCGATCCATCATCGGCCACCACAATCTCCCAGGGCGGCGCGGTCTGCTGGAGCGCCGATTCCAGGACCCTTCCCAGCGCCTCGGGCCAGTTGTAAGTGCTGATGATCAGTGCCGCCTTCAGCGGTTCGGTGCGCACCGGAATGCAATGAGGCGCAGCCTTCGCGGCGTCAAAGGCAAACTCCCCATGCCGCCGGTTGAGCCGTAACGATGCAGTCAGGTTGGGGAGCGCATGCGCCCCGCATGCTCCGTGCGTTTGTGATGCTGATGAGACTCACCAGTGAAAGACTGAGTACGGCGCGGACAGGGTGCCGTGTAGCCGAAGGCAACTGCGTCGCCGCGAGGCGGGGTGGAGAGCAGCCGGAAGCGAACCTGTCGTCCCAAAGAGGTCTGCCAAGGCCGCTGAACTCGAATCGGCCTTTCGGAATGGCGAGCCCGCGGAGCCGAGGCGAAGCCCAGGTCATTGATCTGCCCGAAACGATCACCAAGCCTGTCGCGACGGTCGTGAGGGAGTCCGAGGGTGGTTGGAGTGGGAAGGCGGGGAAAGTCCGTCGGTTCAGCAACAAGATCCTTCCGGGTGCTGAAGAGGGCCGGAAGGAAGTCAGAGCCCCCCTAGTAGCGTTGAAGCG
>JAFLEG010000539.1 GCA_017302195.1 Verrucomicrobiota bacterium | reverse complement strand
CGAACTCCACGCCGAACTCGTTCGTGGTGCGGAGTTCGTCCGGACGCCCCAGCGCGATGCGTTCTCCGCGGTCGGAGAGGGAGCCGCTGAAGGGGCCGACCACCGCCGTGGCGGCCAGCCCCGGGTGCGCTACCCGCAGCCTGGCCGGATCCCGGGCCACCACCAGGAACCCTCCCGCCGGGAGCACGACGCCGTCCGGGATCCGGCAGTCAATGCCGTCGGTGAACTGCCACCCGCCCAGGGCGATCGGCTCCGTGCCGCGGTTGTACAGTTCGAGATACTCGTCGTTCTCGTCCTCAGAGATGGGGTGGTACATCACCTCGCTGATCACCAGTGGCTCCCGCCGCCAGGAGGCATTGGCGGCGCCGGGTGTGGGCTGCTCCAGACGCCGGATCATCGCGGACCCATCCGGCTGCCGGCCCAGGCTCACGCCGTTTTCCTGCGGACCGAACCGCACCGCGTCGAGCACCCGCCGTCCGTCGGGCTGGATGAGATACAGCGTTTCGCCAGAGGCACTGAGCGCGAATCCGAGGCGATCCTGATCGAAGGCCAGATGCGCCCGGGGTGCCAGAAGCGTTCCCGCCGGAATGACAAACCGGTTGGACGCCGCGGTGTCGGTGAGGATGCATCCGCCGAGGTCCAGCTCCAGCGACCCAGCGTTGAACAGTTCCACAAAGTCCCGCACGGGATCATCGGTATGCGCCAGCACCTCGTTGATCCGGAGCGCCGCCAGTGGAGCGCTGCCGACCGGTTCAGCGCGGCCCGGACTGCCGCCGCGCCATTCGCTGGCGGACCAGGCGCGTGGATCCGCGGGGCCGTAGCTGGGCCGGGAAAGCACCAGGGAATGCCCGGCGCCATCGGCGGCAGCAGGCCACGGAGGCCCGGTTTCATAGGCGACTGTGAACAGTTGATCCCCCTCCCGGGCCCGAAGCTCCACGGTGCCACCGGCATTGGAAAGACGGCCGGCATAGGGGCCCAGGACCCCGGAGATCCCATACCCCGATTGAACGTCGGCGGGCGTGGCGGCAATCACGAGAAAGGCGCCTGCATTCAGCCGGGTGCCTTCGGGAAAGGTGTATTCGATCTCCCCGAAAAGGCGGGCGCCGGAGAGATCTTCGGGAATGGAACCGGCGTTGTGGAGTTCGAGGAACTCCAGGTCCCGGCCGGAGGTGTCGTCCATCGGATGGTAATGCAGCTCCGAGAGCACCAGGCCGGTGGAGCGTACGAACGGACCCGGGGGTTCCCGGTCGCCGCGCAGCACGCCCTCCCGCGGGCTGACGGTGGGCGCCAGATCGCGAAACCGGGCGGTGGTGGTCTCGGTTGGATTCTGGCTGGCGACGGCGAGGCCGAAGAACAGCGTGCCCGGGGCGGAGGACAGCGTCACCGAGCCCAGGCGGGTCCATTGGACGCCATCCACGCCCGCGAATCCGGTGAACACCGCGCCTTCCCGTCGGAGGCGGAGCCAGGTCTGCGGATAGTTCACCGGGAAGCCGTTCCGGGGCGCCGCGGTGACGCTGTTCGCGTTGGCGCTGGTCCGGGATTCGAAGAAGCAGCCGAGCTGGACCGAGGAGGCGAAGGCGGCGGCGAAGGGGGCGTTGCTCTCCAAGCTGAAGCGCGCCATGAGGCCGGCGTGCAGGAACGGATCGCTCACGGTCACATCCTCCAGTCGCACCTGCAGGTCGAAGTCCCCGGTGCGGCTTTCCGAGGCGAACTGGAACTGGTCGCTGCCGCGTCCGATGTCCACGCCTCCCCCGGTGACGTCGAAGCGTCCGACCCCCAGCCGTACCACGCTGCCGGGCTGTGCCGGGCTGCCCAGGTCGGTGGGCGTGTACTCCAGCGCGGCAAACGAACGTGTGGAACCCGGCAGGATGGCATTGGGCGTCGCGGCGCGGTCGGTCACCCGGTCCACCGTCAGGGTGTAGGTGGTTCCGAAGGTGAGCGGGGAAACCGTCAGGGTGACTGTGCGGTTCCCGTCATCGAGGGCCGCAGCAGACACGGTGACTCCCCGGTCGAGGCGGTAATTGCCCGGGGTCTGGGCCGAGGCAGCGGCGACCGCCTCGCTGAAGACGACCCGCACGGTGGTGGCGTCCCGGTTCTCGACATGGAGCAGGGCCGGCCGGGTGGTGTCGGGCAGAATGGTCAGAGCGGCCTCGGTGGAAAGGGCCTGGCCGTAGGCGTTGGTCAAGGCGACGGAGAACCGGGCCCCCTGATCGGCCATGGTCACCGGTCCGTACTGCAGCACCCGGTTGGTACCGCCGGGCAGGTTCTGTCCATTCCGGCGCCACTGAAAGGTGGCGGGTCCCAGCGGATCGGTCAGCACGTCAAAGACCGCGGTCAGTCCCTCGATGGCGTTGGTCGCGACCGGATGGCGGGTGATCGCCGGCGCCCGGAGCGCCACACCCCAGGGCAGGAGATGGGCCCCGGGAATCGGTCCCTGATCCACGCCGTCCGGACGCAGCCACCGCACGGCGAGATTGTCCCCGCCCCCGCCTTCCTTCATGAGGGCATCCACATAATAGATCTGTCCGGCGTTCAGCGGGATGGGATCCGACTGTTGCCCCGCCTCCCGGGACCATTCGCGCGGTCCAGTCCATCCGGCCACCGCCGCGATGCGCCGCCGGCGGGCGGGGGTGTCGTCGGTGCTGAGCCACAGCTCGCCGCCATCATCACTGGCGATCCAGAACGTGTACTGCCCGCTCACGGGCGGGACGAGATAGCCCCGGAGCCGCTGTCCGTACTCCTCCAGCACATCGGTCGGCGCCTCAAAATCCGCCACGTACCCCGTGCTGGTGGGGGAGGCTGGATAGGCGGGGGCGCCAGTCAGGTCGCTGACCGCGGTGCCGCCGATGCCCTGAAAGACCTCGCGGAGCAGCCCGCTGGCCGGTTGGGCAGAGACGCCTCCCCCGGAGCCTCCAAGCAGGAGCGCAACCAGGATCACTGGCAAAAGGCTCCGTGAGAACACATTGGACCCGGTGTTCTCGGGAAATGACGACGGCATGGCCGCAAACTTCCGCATAAGAATGGTCTCGCAACAGCAGAATCGCTGCCGGAGGGGTTCTGCCGGGGCAGTTTTCCGGATGAGGCGGGTGGGTCGATGCCTTGCGGAGCCATTCGTGTCTGGAGTCGTCACCACCGCAGTTCGCCCAAGACACGCGGGCCAGCAGCGGCGGCCGCCCTTGGAGTGCGTCGGCGGCTTGCCATGCCGTAGCCGGACGAAGGCAGGAGCGCAGCGGAGACGCCGCCTTGCCGC
Source organism: Verrucomicrobiota bacterium (assembly GCA_017302195.1). GTDB lineage: Bacteria > Verrucomicrobiota > Verrucomicrobiia > Limisphaerales > UBA9464 > UBA9464. The sequence continues at coordinate 716 of JAFLEG010000539.1, read as the reverse complement.
GTCGCGCCAAACATAAACCGGGCGTTCTTCCTTCGCGAGCGCCGTCCGAGTCCCACGCCAAAGCGGTGGCAAGCTCCCACCCTTACCCAAGACGCACTTCGCCCCACCCGTGGGCGAGGTGTTCAGTTCATCCTTCCCCAAGGTTGGGAGAGGCCCCCTCACGTCAGATCGCAATCGCCCGGGGGTTGAGTTTTCACTGTACCGGGAGTGAGGGGCGGTTTCACCACCGCCCGGGCAGCGATTTTCGTTTTGCGCCGGGATCGGCCTGTGAGTTGATCCGCCGCGGTGAAACGTACTTTCAAGACGGTGGAGGGCGGCGTGGTGGCGGCGGAGGGATTTCGCGCGGGCGGCGTCTTCTGCGACATCAAGCGGCTGGGCACGGGCAAGGGATCGGCCAAGGGCCCCAAGCGCGACCTCGCCCTGCTGGTGGCAGAGGTGCCGTGCGCGGTGGCGGGGATGTTCACCACCAACCAGGTCTGCGCCGCCCCGGTGAAGGTCTGCGTGCCCCGCGTGGCCAAGGGGATTGCCCAGGCGGTGGTGGTCAATTCGGGCAACGCCAATGCCTGCACCGGACGCGCGGGCATGCGGGATGCCCTGGCCATGACCCGGTTGGCGGAGCGGGCGCTGGCCATTGGCGACGGTCGGGCGCTGGTGGCGTCCACGGGCCGGATCGGGGTGATCCTGCCCGTGCCGCAGGTCGCCAGGGGCATCGTCGC
>JAFLEG010000054.1 GCA_017302195.1 Verrucomicrobiota bacterium | reverse complement strand
GCGGGTGCGGTCCGGGTTCCGGATGAACGCCGCCACGCTGCTGGCATTGCCCGAGGTGATGCGGGAACGCCAGGAAACCTTCGCCGCCACCGGCGGGCTGCATGCGGCGGCGCTGATCTCCGCGGACGGCGCCGTGATCTGCCTGCGGGAGGATGTCGGACGGCACAACGCCGTGGACAAGGTGATCGGACGCGCGTTTCTGGACGGCCAATTCCCGCTGGCCGATCGCGGACTGCTGGTGAGCGGCCGCGCCTCGTTTGAGATCGTGCAGAAGGCCCTGGCGGCGGGCATTGCCTTTGTGGCGGCGGTCTCCGCGCCGTCGAGCCTGGCGGTGGACTTCGCCCGGTCCTCCGGAATGACCCTGGTGGGCTTCCTCCGGCCGGGACGCTTCAACCTGTACTCCGGCGCCGGACGGATCCATCCGCGTCGCTGAACCCGGCTCGAATGGCTCACCGAAGGATGCGAAGGAGACACGAAGGGGATCCAATACTTGGATCGGGCCGTGTTCCACCGCGGCCCCATTCAAACCCGCTGCGCCCGTGGACACACGACGGGCTCGCCACGCCGTAGCTGAGCGAAGGGCGGGGATTGCGGGAAGCCCCATCGCGCAACCCTTCCCCCGTTCCCCGCAGCGACTCCACGGGGCAGGCGGAGGTAGATGGGGTCGTGCAGAAGCCCGACCAAGCGGCGGTGGATTGCCCCCTTTGCGCCCTTTGCGGCCTACCAATGAACTGAACCCCAGATGTGGGCTTTTTGGGCCAAAGTTCATTGCAGCAAAACACCCAGATTGATCGGGGTCGGTCCTGGGTGTGAGCCCCCGCCGCCCTCAACCCCTTCCCGCCAGCCGGACAGCCCACTCAGACCGTCAGTGCGGACAAGGTCGCTTCGAGACTCGCGACGTCCGCCACGTTGAGCAGTTGCACGTCCTTGCGGATGCGTTTCATGAAGCCGCTGAGCGCGGTGCCGGGACCAAGTTCGATGAACCGCGTGAAGCCCTGGTCCAGCAGGCAGTGCATCGAGGCCTCCCAGCGCACCGGATGGGTCACCTGATCCACGAGCAGCGGCGCGATGGCGTCCGGCCCGCCGTGCGGCCGGGCCGTCACGTTGGCAATCACCGGCACGCGGGAAGGCTGCAGGGGGATTCCGGCCAGCGCCGCAGCGAGCTTGGGCTGGGCCGAGGCCATCAGCGGTGAGTGGTAGGCGCCGGCCACCGTGAGCGGAATGGCCTTGCGGGCGCCCCGCCCCTTCGCGGCCTCCACGGCGGCGGGGATGCGGTCCAGTTCGCCGGAGATCACAATCTGACCCGGACAGTTGAGGTTGGCCAGGGTCACGCCCGTGGCGTCGCACACCTCGCGGGTGGCCGCCTCGTCGAGGCCGATGAGGGCCGCCATGCCGCCCCGGGTCTGCTCGCAGGCCTCATGCATGAAGCGTCCCCGGGACCGCACCACCTGCAGGCCCTGCTCGAAGGTCATCACTCCGGCGGCCGCCAGTGCCGTGAATTCGCCGAGGGACAACCCGGCGGTCGCCTCGAAGGAGAGTCCCGGAACCCGCTCCTGCAGCAGGGACAACGCCACCCAGCTCACCAGGAAGATCCCGGGCTGGGCGTTCTCGGTGCGGGTCAGGTCCTCCTCCGGCCCTTCGAAACAGATCCGGGCCAGGTCGTATCCGAGGGCGGCATTGGCCCGGTCCATCAGCAAGCGGGCGGTGGGAAAGGCGCCGGCCAGGTCACGTCCCATGCCCACGGCCTGGGCGCCCTGTCCGGCAAACAGCAGTGCAGTCTTCATTGCGAAGGGGGCAGCTTATCCGGGGGAACGGGCGAAGTAACCCTGAAAGCGGAAAGCAGGCGGGAGAGCCGGCATGTGAACGTTCCAGGTCCAAGGTTCCATGGAGCGTCCAGGCGAAGCGGTCATCCGACGTGAGGAGAAGGCTCAAACTCTCCCATGGCCATGGAGCTCCCGGCACATGGGACGGGAGCCGACCCAGGCAGGGGAGGAAGTCAGAGTCATCTCGTCTCCTACCGGACCCAAGGGATGCCAAGGGACTTACCGGACGCGCCGGCGCGGAGGGGGCGCGGCGCCGACGAAGATGACGACGCCGTCGCCGCCGGGGTTCTCCGCGAAATCCACGACGAAGTTGTTCTTCCAGTTGTTGAGCGCCCAGAGGTTGCCGGCGCGGTCAATGGCCGTGACGGTCAACCGCTGCAGCGGGTCGTAGGCCGGGGGCGCGTTGGTGCCGTAGAGTGGCGTCCCGTTGTGGAGCAGCACCTGGCTGCCGGCGGACGGCACGGTGTAGCCGGTGGATGGCGAGATCGGGTCGCCCATGGCCAGTCCGGGCGGCCGGGTCGCGGGATTGGCCCCCGCCAGCCTGGAGAGACGCGAGGAAAACGGTGCAGCGGCCAGCGGACCGAAGTTCGCCACCCAGACATTGTCCTCACCATCCACCGTGGCGCCCCACGGGGCATCCACCCCGCCCTGCCCGCCGTAGGAATCAATCACCACTCCCTCCGGGCTGACCGCGTACACCTTGCTGTCGCCCTGGGAGGCCACCCAGGCATTGCCCAGGGAATCGAGGGAGAACCCCTTGATGGCCTTCCCAAAGGACACCTGCCACAGGACGCTCAACTGGCGGTTGGCGAGTCCCAGCCGGAAAAGCGTGCTGGGGTATTCTCCGGAAATCCCACCCCCGCAGCTCACCCAGGCCGTGCCGTCCTCGCCGAGTTCCACGTCAAAGGGCTGGCTTCCCGCATACAGCGGCAGCGACACCACATCATTGGGGTCGCCGTTCAGGAATACATAGACGGAATCGTCACCGAAACTGGCGATCCAGAGGTTGCCGGTGGCGTCCGACGCCATGCCCTGGGCGCGCTCTGGTCCGCCCTGAATTCCCAGCGGACCGGAGATCGGAACGCCGTCCGCCGTGAACAGGGAGATGCTGCCGTTGCAGCCGGGAGTGTTGGTGGGGTAGTAGAGGCAGTTCGTCACCGGACCCCAGCCGAAGTTGCCGACCCACACCCGGCCCTTGGGATCCACGGTGATCCCGTAGCCGCCCCCGAGCAGCCCGCCGGTGGTGATGGGGGACCGCGGTGTGCCGGCCGCGCCCGCACCCGGCTTTCCGTTGGGCTGCAGCACCACCAGAAAGCGGCTGGAGAACGGGGTTCCCTGGACCACGTTGTCCGAGATCCAGGCATTGCCGTGCTCATCGAACACGAGGTTGCCGGCCCCGCCGATCAGGTGACGGTCGTCGCCGGAGTCGTTCACCTTGACGGTCACCGTCCAGGCGGCGGGCGCGGACTCCAGCGCGGGCAGATACGCCGTGCGATTGGTGGTCAGTGCATAGAGTGCGGACACATTCTCCCCGGGGTTCCGGGCCAGATTCGCCATGGCCTGCGGCGTGCGGGTCGGCGCTGGAAGACGGGGATCGGTGGCCAGGCTGAGGAACTGTGCGGCGATGGCGGGATCCGCCGTGCAGGACGCCAGCAGGTTGGCCAGTGACCGGGTGGATCGCAGGGAGTTCGACTCATCGGCATTCGGGGAGGTGAGGAGCACTTCGGAGGAACCGCCGCCGCCCAGTTCCACGAGATTCTCGGTCATCGCGGCGGCGGTGCGCAGCGCCGCGGCATCCCCGGAGATCTCGCCGGTCCGGTAGAATTGCGCAAAGGCATACGAGGCCGCCACCGTGGTCAGTTCGTTGACCGTGACCCGGGAGGGCAGCAACGGGCCGAGGGCGGACACCAATTCCACGCCGCCCGCCAGGGAAGCCACCACGAAAAAGACGCTCTCCGACGAGACGCGCGTGGAGCGAAGCTCGAAAGTGCCCTCCGGGCCCGTGGTGGTCTGATGCACCACCGACGGACGCTCCCCGGTGGCCTCGTAGAGCGTAACCGGCACCCCGGGGATCGGCGTGGCGACGAGGGTGCCCCCGGTCTGGACCACGCCGCGCAGCAGGGCGCCCTCTGCCGGCACGGTGCCCAGGCGAAAGTATCGGGCGATGGCGCCCGGACTCAGGACCGTGGCGTTGGTCACCACGCCGGGGACGCGATCCCATGACGGATCTGAAAGCGCGCCGGCACTCTCCAGCACATACCCAGCAGTCCCCGCATCGGCGGGCCATTCCAGCAGCAGGTTCACCCCCACCTGTTCAACGGTCAGCTCCGGGCCGGCGGGGCCTGCGCTCGTCCGGAATCCCCAGAGAGCGGGGAGCAACAGCGACACCAGGGCCAGGGCAGCGGAGGGGTTCCTCATGGGACCCGCCTCCTAGCACACGTTGAAACCTCCATCAACGCCGCGCATGCCATTCCGAACGACCATAACGGGATTCCATACACTGCCGGTGTCCCTCGGTGGGCAACGTCATGAACTCCCCCCGTACAGACCAGCCAGCGCAGATCGCCTGCCGTACCGCGGCCGGATCCACTCCGAGGTTGATCAGGAAATCCCGGTGGGTGCGACCGCTCCGGTACTCCGGCTCCCAGGACGGAGGCGGCAGCAGTTCCGACATCCGGGAGAAGTCCAATGAGAGCAGCAGGGTGCCATGAAACAGCAGGGCATGGCGCTTCCGCCGCTGGGCGTTGCCGGAGAACTTGAGATGACGCCCATCGGGCCCCGCGACGGTCAGGTCGGTGTGGCCATCCACGAATACCGGACGCCCCAGCAGCGGCTCCAAGGCGCTGGCCATCCGGGACAGGATGCTGCGATTGGCGCCGGTGATGGTGTCCAGCGGTCCGCCCGGCTCAATCCGGAGGGCGAGCCCGTAGCTCAGGCCTCCGGGCCCCTGAAGCACCGTGCCCCCGCCCGACCCGCGCCGAAGCACGGGAACCCCCGCCCGCGCGCAGGCCTCCAGATGCGCCTCGCGTGCCCGCGACTGCCCGTACCCCACCACGACGAAGGGCACGGGAGGGTCCCAGCACCAGACCAGGTCCTCAGCACCGGCATCCACAAGGTCCAGCAGCGCCTCCTCCCAGGCGAGGAAGCCCGGCGGATCACACTCAGGAATGGAAACCTGCAGCACCGCCCAAGTGTGTCGCGCATCCCGCAGGACGGCGAGTACAGCGCTTTGGACTGCGGCGGCTCGCCGCCGCTTTGGCGTGGGACGGGGCAGGCGTGCGGGCAGGGGAATGAACGCCCGGCCCGCAACTTGTTCGCCGTTGCAAAGCGGCGCCTCCGCTGCGCTCCTGCCTTTGTCCGACTGCGGCATGGCAAGCCGCCGCACGCGAGTCCAAGGCCTCGCGGCGACTCACGCCGCGCAAAGTTCCCGGGTTTCCGATTCCTTACCGGGGGCGGACGATCATTTCCTCGATGATGACCCGCGAGGGCATGCGGATGCAGAACACCGCGCAGTCGGCAATGTCCTCGGCCTTCATCATCCGGGCGCGCGCCGCGGCGTCGGGCACCACCGGACGCCGGTCCAGCAGCGGCGTGTCAATGTCGCCCGGAAAGATCGCAATGGCCCGCACCCCGCGCCCCCGCTCCTCGGCGTTGATGGACTGGGTGAGGCCGGCGAGCCCGAACTTGCTCATGACGTAGGCGGGGCCGGCCTTGGGAGAGGCCTGCTTCCCGGCATCGGAGACAATGTTGACGATGGTCCCGGATCCGCGGGCGCGCATGCCGGGCAGGAAGGCCTGCGTGCAGTAGTAGGCCCCGTGCAGGTTGGCATCCATCATGGCGGTGTAGTCCGCGAGCGACAGCACCTCCAGCGCACGATTGGGCGCGTTGGTGCCGGCGGCATTCACCAGCACCTCGACCCCCCCGAACTCCCGGAGCACCGCGGCAGCCATGGCCTGGACGTCGTGCACCTTGCCGATGTCCGCAGCGCAGACCCGACAGCGGACGCCCGCATCGCCAGCCCGCCGGACGGTCTCCTGCAGTGCCTCGGCACGACGCCCCACCAGTGCGACACGCCATCCCTGGGAGGCGAGCTGAAGGGCGGTGGCCTGTCCGACGCCGCTGCCGGCGCCGGTGATCACGGCGGTCTGGAGGGTGCTCATCGGGGGGGCGTGTTGGAAGTCGTGGCGGTTTCTTCAGGCAGATCCACCCATTGGCGGATCCGGGTGGAGTGCACAGCGGCATCCATCACCGCCTGCGCCCGGGCGCCGTCGTGGAAGGTCAGCGCGCAGGGACGCTGCTCGCGGATGGCATTGATGAACTCAACGGCCTGATCGTAGCGGAAGCTGACCAGCGGATCGCCGGCGCCCGGATCACGCGGGGACCCGGGCCAGACATGGAACTCCGGCGGAATGATCAGCGGACGCAGCCCCGGCCCGCCAACGCGCCCGTGCTGCAGTTCGTTCCACTTGCCGGTGGTGAACTCGAAGCTGGCCTCGCTCCCGTTGATCTCCACGGAGTCGAGGCTGCGCCACGACTCATTGCGTCCGCTCGCGAGCTTGGAGCTCTCCAGCACCCCGCTGGCCCCGTTGCGGAATTCGGCCAGGATGGCCACCCAGTCGTCGGTGTCATTGGGGGCGCCGTCGCGGACCGGCGTGAGGGTCATGAGGTTGGCCACCAGACGCCGCATCGGTCCGACCAGTTGGAGCGCGAAGTCAATGCGGTGGCTCAGCATGTCGCCGATCTCCCCGGTGCCGGCGAGCTTCTGCACCTGGCGCCATCCCAGGTTGCGCGTGCCCCAGTCCTGGAGCCGGCAGGAGCGGAAGTGATACGGCGTGCCAAGATCCCCGCGGGCCACGAGGTGGCGCAGGTACCGCATGGCCGGCACGAACTGGTAGGTGAAGGCGGTCATGTGTCGCACCCCGGCCCGGTCGGCCTCGGCGGCCATCTGCGCGGCATCCGCGGCATTCAGGGCCAGCGGCTTTTCGCAGAGCACATGCTTGCCGGCCCGCGCCGCGGCGATGGCGATGGGCGGATGGAGGAAGTTTGGCGTGGCGATGATCACGGCGTGGACATCGTCGCGCGTGACGATGTCCTCCCAGCGCGTGGACGCGACCGGCGCCCCGGTCTTCTGCCGGGCGGCCTCCAGCGTCGCGGCATTGGCGTCGCACAGGGCGTGAACCCGGACATCGCTGCAGAGGGCGAGCCCGGGGAGGTGGTTTTGCAGCGTGATGCCGCCGGTGCCGACCAGGGCAATGTTCAGGGTGCTCATGAGGCGCAGGTGAACGGAACGCCGAAACGCTCCGGCAATCCGGCCGCGGAAACAAGCCGCCGATGCAGGGGCTGGTTGCCGCGACTCTCAGCTTTTTGGGATGGGGAGCGTGCACCTCCGACGCGCGGCACCGGTTGTCCCGCCCGGTTCTTCGTCCACGGACATGGCTTCCTGGGCACTGCTGCGAATCGAGGCACGGGAGCGGAACAGTCCACAAGGGTCCGGGCGGGACGCCCACACCGATACGCGGGACGCGTATGCTCCCGATCCAGAAATCCGAGTGCCGGTCGCCAAAAGGGCCTGGAGCGGCCCGGGCGTCACCACCAGAGGTAGTTCGGATCCATCCAGCCGGGATCGTAGTTCCGGGGGAAGACGAACAGGGACACGTGGCCGTCGCCGTACATCATGTTCCAGCCGCGCTTGCCCCGGTTGTTGTGCCAGATGCTCTTGGCCTTGAACGGGGCGGCCACCCGCCCGTCCCCGGAATCCCGCGATCCATGCCAGGGCCAGTCGCCCTGGATGATCTTGTTCACCGGACTGCGCGCGATCTCGCTGGCCTTGATCGGCTGCGCCCGGGGGTCGCTTCGCGGCAACTTGGAGTCGCCAGTGACATGCTTTACACCGAACCAGTCAACTCCCCACATCGGCAGGTAGCTGTTGCCCCAGGCCACGAAGCAGTTGGGCTTCGATTCGGCAGGCCAGACGCTGTCCCCCTTGTCCGAGGGGCAGAAGAAGGCCTGGAACGAGGGCACGTAGGCATTCAGGGGACGGTTGGTCTCCCCCACGCTGTCATGGACGATGGGGGTCCGGTTGGTCCGGATGGTCCCGCCGACCGTGGCCCAGTCCCCGTGGATCGGGAACTGATCCTGAAAATCGTCGGCATACATGTGGTACCCGAGATATTGCTGCTTCTGGTTGCTGATGCACTTGATGGCCTGGGCCTTGACCTTGGACCGGGCCAACGCCGGCAGGAGCATTCCCGCCAGGATGGCGATGATGGCGATCACCACCAGCAGTTCGATGAGCGTGAAGCCGCGCCCGGACCCCGACGGTCCAACCGGCAGCCTGCGAGTGTCAGGGTCGAGAAAGGGGTTCATGCGACTTCGGGAAGGATGCAGTGTCTTACCATCCGTCAGGGCAGGAGCGCAATCCTTCGCAACGGCCTTCTCCGGGCGCCGTTATTCACAGTTCGGCGCGCTTGGGTGAGCAACTCCTCCAGAAAGTGTTTGAATCTGCGCAGGGCGGGTGAATATTTTCCCTAAGCTCAGTTGCGTACTCGGGTTGGGGTCTCCCGTAACTGGTTTGCAATTGAGCACAACCACAGAACCGCACCTTCCGAACCCAGTCCGATATGAGACTCAGCCCGAAGTATTCCAGCCATCGCACCCCCGCCCGGCGCAACTTTGCCCACCTGGAAGTTCGCCGACGCGAGGGCATGCGCCTCCTGACCCAGGGAGTTTCCCAATCCGATGTGGCCCGGCGTCTCAAGGTTTCCGAGGTCTCCGTCTCCCGATGGAAGCAGGCGCTGGTCTGCCGGGGAGGTGACGCCTGGCGGCGTGGCCGGCTGGGCAAGCCGCCCAAACTCGTCTCCCACCATCTGGAAGTCATCCGCCTGCTGCTCAACTCCGGCGCCCGCATGTACGGGTTCACCGAAGATCGCTGGACCTACAAGCGCTTGGCCACGGCGCTCAAGACGCTGACGGGACTGGACGTGCATCCGGACCACCTCTGCCGGGTGGTTCATCGCCATGGGCTGAGTTCCCGCAGTGCCGAGGTTGCCCAATCGCCGTGTTCCCGGGAGGGGAGCCGTCCGGCAATGACCCCTTCCCGGGCGGTCCGCCCGGCCGGCAGTGCCGTTGCCTGAGCCAGCAGTCCCGGCCGCGGCGCACGACCGCGGCCCGACAAAGGCTGGTGTCGCTTGCGCCTCGCCCGATAAGGGCTAATCGTGCCCCGGTTGATACGGACACGTATGAATCGGGTTGAGGAATGCGATGCGGTCATCATTGGCGGAGGCCCGGCTGGGGCATCCGCCGCCTGCGTGTTGGCAGAGCACGGACGGCGCGTGGTGGTCCTGGAACGGGAGCAGTTTCCGCGCTATCACATCGGGGAATCCATGATCCCGTTCACGTATCCGGCTCTCGAGCGGATCGGCCTGCTGCCGCGGCTCAGGGAATCGGGTTTCGTGAAGAAGTACTCGGTGCAGTTCGTTTCCCCGTCGGGACGCGCCAGCCAGCCCTTCTATTTCTTCAACCGCTACGACCGGGAGACGGTGGCGCAATCGTGGCAGGTGTTGCGCAGCGAGTTCGACCAGATGCTCCTGGACCACGCGCGTTCCCGGGGGGCGGAGGTTCGGGAACGGCACGAGGTGGTGGAGTTTCTCAAGGAAGGGAACCGCCATGTCGGGGTGCGGGTGCGGACCCCCTCCGGCGATCTGGCGGACTGGCGGGCCCCGATGACCCTGGATGCCAGTGGTCGGGAGGCCATTGCGGCGACCCGCAACGCCTGGCGGCGCGGCGATCCCAGGCTGAACAAGGTCGCGGTCTGGACCTATTACGAGGGATCCAGGCGCGACACCGGGATTGATGAGGGGCAGACCACCGTGGCGTACATTCCCAATAAGGGGTGGTTTTGGCACATCCCTCTTCATCAGGACCGGGTGAGCGTCGGGGTGGTCGCCGAGGGCAAATACCTCACCCGCGGGGGGATCAAGGATCCCCGGGCCATTTTTGAGCGGGAGATTCCCGAGAACCGATGGATCGCCGAGCGGCTGTCCACCGGCCGCTGCCTTGGCGACTACTGGCTCACGGCGGAGTACACGTTTCGCTCCCAGTACTCGGCCGCGGATGGCCTGGTGCTGGCCGGGGACGCCTACGGATTTCTGGACCCGGTCTTCTCGAGCGGCATGATGCTTGCCCTGAAAAGCGGTGTCGCCGCCGGGGATGCCATTCACGCCGCCCTCCAGGCGGGCGACTGCCGGGCCGAGCGGTTTACCGGGTACAGCCAAATGATGCACGAGGGCATCGAGAACATGCGCAAGCTGGTGTATGCCTTCTACGATCCCCAGGTGACCTTTCGCAATGTCACCGACCGGTGGCCGGAGCTGGCCGGAGACCTGACCGACTGTCTCTCCGGCGATGTGAACAAGGATTTCAGCCGGTTGTTCGCCGCCTTCGGGGAATTCATGACCCTTCCGGAGACGTTACCCTACGGCTTTCCCCGCTCCGCGGGACATCCGGAACCGGTGACGACCTGACCCCGCCGCCGATCCTCATGACCCTGATCCAGCTCACCCCCGGGGCCGGGGGCATGTACTGCGGCAACTGTTTCCGGGACAATGCGCTCGTGGCCGCGCTTCGGCGTCTGGGACACGACACGGTGATGGTGCCGCTGTACCTGCCGATGACCCTCGACGAGTCGCCCACGGTGGAATCCACACCCACCTTCTTCGGGGGCATCAACGTGTACCTCGACCAGCACCTTGCCTGGTATCGCCACGCTCCGGGATGGCTGCGCCGGATGGCGGACTCCCCGGCGCTGCTGCGCTGGGCGGCGGGCAAGGCAGCCAAAACCCGGGCGTCGGACGTGGGCGAATTGACGGTATCCATGCTGCTGGGCGAGCGCGGCAATCAGGCTCGCGACCTGGAGGAACTGACCGGGTGGCTGCAGCACGTTCCCTCGCCCGGAGCGGTCTTTCTCTCCAACGCCCTGCTGGCGGGGTTCGCCCGCCGCCTTCGGGAAACGCTGGGATGTCCGGTGGTCTGCTTTCTCCAGAGCGAGGAGACCTTTCTGGATTCCATGGAGGACCGTTGGCGGACCCGGGCCTGGCAGACCCTCCGCGATCGCGTCGGCGACGTGGATCTCTGGGTGTCCCCCAGCCAGTACTTCGCGGATCGCATGGCGTCCCGTCTCGGCCTCGATCCGGCGCGCATTCGCATCGTGCCCAACGGCATCCTGCTCGAGGGCTATGACGCCCTGCCGGAGCGGCGCGCCAAAAAGCCGGGGGACCCCATCACCCTCGGATACTTTGCGCGGATGTGCGCGGACAAGGGTCTGGATCTGGTAGTGGACGCCTTTCTGGTGCTCCGGAGCGGCGGACGACACCCAAACCTGCGGCTGCGCATCGGCGGGGGATGCGGGCCGGGCGATGAAGGCTTCGTCGCCGAACTCCGCCAGCGACTCGTCTCCGCGGGACTGGAGTCCGCGGTGTCTCTTCACCCCAACGTCAGCCGCGAGGAAAAGATCGCCTTTTACGCCGCCTGCGACGTGCTCTCGGTTCCCTCCCGCATGAGCGAGTCCTTCGGGCTCTACCTTGTCGAATCCCTGGCGGCGGGCACCCCGCTGGTGCAGCCGGACGTGTCGGCCTTTGGCGAAGTGCTGGCAGACACCGCCGGCGGCATGCTTTACGGGCCCAACACTTCCGACGCCCTCGCGACCGCCCTGGAACCTCTGCTGACGGACCCGGCACGCCTCGCCTCGCTCGGAGCCGCCGGCCGGGCGGCCGTCCAAAGCCGCTATTCCGACACCGCCATGGCGCGCCGCACCGTGACCGCCCTCCGCAGCTTGGGCCTGAATCTCCCCGAGCCGGCGTCCGGCTGACGCCGTTCCGACCACGGATCTCGGGGCTGCCATCCGGGCCGCATCACTTCGCCAGTTTCCGGAGGCGCAACGCCACCGGATCTCCCCGTTTCGCCGGATGCCGCACCGCATGGCGGATCACCCACCGGCGCTCCGCCGAGGCTCCCGGGATCCAGCGCTCGCAGAGCCCGAAGGCCAGCGCCGGATGATCCTTCGCGTGGTCGCCACCGTGTGTCCTTCCATTGCAGCAATTGGGCCGGCGTGACAGCACGCAGGCCGTTGTCATCGACCATCTCGGAAGGTCGCCGACGCCTGCCGGCACCTTGCGCCGCTGCGGCG